>DNZD01000141.1 GCA_003504855.1 Cytophagales bacterium | reverse complement strand
CTATGCCTGCGCCTGCTGCTCGACGATGCCCCTGCTTTTGTGTATTCTTAGCTCAAACAGATTAAGCATAACTGCATTCATACGGCCTTCGGTCAGTTGGGCCGACGGGTTTTCAGCAAGGAACACGGTGAGATCCAGTACCGCCTGAACAAATTGCGGTTGATAACAAAGTTGGATGGTCCAGGCACGGAATGCCTCAGTCCATTCTTCCCGGTATTGGTCCGCGTGATCTTTTCCATCCCACAGAAATCCCAGTTGATTTTCACCGTGCTTGTACCGATAAATGCCGGCGAGATTTTCATAAAACCCATACAGGGGTTCGAAAGAAACGGGTTTGAACGCCCGAATTTTATCGGAGAATGAATCCTGAAGGCCGAGTGGATTATTCCGCGCCTCGTAGGCACTGCGGGCGCGATCCAGTAATTCTGAAAGCAAATCTTCCCGGCAACGAAGTTGAGACGCTTCGAGGAGGTAATTCTTATCCAGCTTGAAGAATTTCCTTACCACCAGGGAGGGGTTTTACAAAGGTAACAAATTTGATGCAGGCAATACCGAGCATCCGGTGGATGCCTAGAGGAACTTTTCAACCAACCGCATCACCTGCTCCAGGTAGCGGGCATCCAATTCAGTGAAATCATTTAATTGATCACTGTCGATGTCCAGCACGAGTGCGACTGTATCGTTCTTGAATGCAGGAAGAACAATTTCAGATTTGGAATCGCTGCTGCAGGCAATATGTCCCGGAAACAAATCGACATCCGGCACCACGATGGTTTTCTTTTCTTTCCAACTGGTGCCACAAACACCTTTGCCCAGACCGATCCGTGTGCAGGCAATAGGCCCTTGAAAAGGACCCAGCACTAATTCATTTTCGCGCACGAGATAAAAACCAATCCAAAAGAATCCAAAGGTTTGACGGATGGCCGCCACTACATTCGCCAGGTTGGCAATGAGATCCGGTTCACCGCTTGTGAGTGATTCGAGTTGCGGAATCAGCTGCCGGTAGCGCGCTTCCCGATCGGCACCTTCGGCAATAATCAGGGTCTCGGCCATAATCAGGACTCCGGGTTAGGTAACGTGGACGTATCCGGAGCGGGTGTCGATGTTGTATTCGAGTCACCTAACTCTGCCTTGAAAAAAGTCTTTTGATAAATCAAAATGATGGCGACACCTATAAAGATGGATGAATCGGCGATGTTAAATACGGGACTGAAGAATAGAAAATATTCGCCACCCACAAACGGCATCCACTCAGGCCAATAAAATTCAAACAGTGGAAAGAAAAGCATATCGATGACCTGACCATGAAACCAGGGTGTCGGTGCGGTAACGGGCGCATTATTCAGGAAGACGCCATAGAATATACTGTCAATTACATTGCCCACTGCGCCACCAAGTATGAGCGCCAGGCAAATGAGAAATCCGCTATGGGCCTGGCGCAAGATAGAACGGTGCAGGTACCAGGCTATGCCAAACATGGCAACGATGCGGAAAAGCGTAAGGGCCAGTTTGCCGAATTCATTGTTCCACCGCAACCCAAATGCCATTCCCGGGTTGAGGAGGTAATGCAAGCGAAACCACTCCCCGATGACATTTATTTCTTCATGGATCTCCATGTACCGGTGCACCAGCAACTTGCTGGTGTGGTCAATCAGAATAACCAGAACGGCAATGGCGAAATATTTGGCGACTTTCATCAATTCAGATTTCGGGGCTAAGATACGGCTTCCATGTTGACCAGAAGTACAAAATCATCCATATCGACCTCCACGCCACCCTTCACCTCATCTTGGATGGACAACGTCTGGGCTTGCGTTTCGGTACTGATGTAATCACGGAACTGCTCCAGGGATTCTGTTCGTCCAGTCTGACGCTGTACCTGAATGACAATTTTATCAAGCACTTCCAGTCCACGATCCTTTCGTAGGTTCTGAATGCGGTTAACAAAATCACGGGCTACTCCTTCCTGTCGCAATTCTTCAGTAATGGTTATATCCAATGCAACTGTAAGACCTCCTTCAGAGGCAACCGCCCATCCGGGTATATCTTCTGAACTGATGATCACATCATCAATAGCCAGGTCAAAGCCGCCCAGGGCCAGTTTGCCGGATTTATCGAGGGTATTAATTTGTTCTTTGGTCATTGTATTGATTACCGCGGCTACCTCTTTCATACGGGGACCATACTGTTTGCCCAGCTTGGCAAAGTTCGGTTTCACCTTGCGCACCAGCAGCCCGGAAGCGTCATCGATGTATTCAATCGACTTCACATTGACTTCCGACTTAATGATACCTTCCGCCACCCGAACGTGCTGAGCAAATGCTTCATCCAGCACAGGTAACAAAACTTTCTGCAGTGGGGTGCGAACCTTAATCCTGCTGTTTTTGCGAATGGAGTGCACCAACGAACAAATTCGTTGTGCGTAATCCATGGACAATTCCAGGGAAGGCTCCTTGCGTGAGGGCTGTGCTTTCACGAGATCAGTGTGGTGAACAGACTCATGGCGCAAAGGAGACTGGGTTGCCTTGGAATTCGCGCGGATACTTCCGGTAAGATTCCTATACAGGAACTCTGCATAGAACGGCGCGATGGGTGACATCAATTGGCTTACGACCACCAGGCATTCGTGGAGTGTTTCGTAAGCAGCCAGTTTATCATCGCCGAGTGCCGCAGAACTTCCGGTGGCTGATGGTTGCCAGAACCGCTTCCGATTCAGGCGGATGTACCAGTTGGACAAGTGATCAATTACAAATGCCTGAATGGCCCTGGCGACACGGGTGGGCTCGTAGTCCTGATATGCGGCCGTCACCTCTTCAATGAGCGTCTGCAGTTTGGAGATGATCCAGCGGTCAAGGGTGCTAAGCTTCGATGGGTCGACCGGCTGATGCTCATTTCTTTCATAGCCATCGATGTTGGCATACAAGGCAAAGAAAGAATACGTATTCATCAACGTGCCGAAAAAGCGACGTTGGGTTTCAACCAGGCCTTCGGCGTCAAATTTCAGGTTGTCCCAGGGCGGCGCATTCTCCATCATGTACCAGCGCACCACATCCGGGCCAAACTTCTGCAGGGTTTCAAATGGGTTTACCACATTGCCCTTGCGCTTGGACATCTTGTTGCCATCCTTGTCCAGTACCAGTCCATTGGAAATAACATTCTTAAAAGCAACGCTGTCAAACAACAAAGAAGCGATGGCATGCAGGGTAAAGAACCAGCCACGGGTTTGATCGACCCCTTCGGCAATATAATCTGCCGGAAAAGCACCTGTCCAACCTGAATTAAATGGTTGTGCGTCGCCAGCCTTCAGTTTATCAATATCGAGTCCCCATTGGGCATAAGGCATTGCACCGGAATCAAACCAAACATCAATAAGATCTGGCTCCCGGTACATGGGTTGGCCTTTGGGACTTACCAGCACTATTTCGTCCACAAAAGGACGGTGCAGATCAAAATCCGGCTTATTGAAATTAACCGACGTATTTGGCTGACCTGCTTGTCGCGCCTTGTCTATTTCTGATTTCAACTCTTCGAGAGAGCCGATACATATCTCTTCCTTACCATCCTTGGTTCTCCAGATAGGCAGTGGTGTACCCCAATACCTGGATCGCGACAAGTTCCAGTCCACCAGGTTCTCTAACCAATTTCCAAAGCGGCCTGTACCCGTAGATTCAGGTTTCCAATTGATGGTTTTGTTCAATTCCACCATCCTGTCTTTGATGGCTGTGGTACGGATAAACCAGGCATCCAAAGGATAGTACAAAACCGGTTTATCAGTTCTCCAGGAGTGTGGATACGTGTGCTCATACTTCTCCACCTTGAAGGCTTTGTTCTCTTCCTTCAGGACGATGGAAATGATCACATCGGTATTCTTATAGTCCGGGTGCGATTCATCTTCATCGGTATAGTTCTTTACATAAAAATCATCCTCCCCCAGTGGCTTATGGGTTTTAATCTTATAACGACTCACTCCCTCCTGAAGTCGTTTGCCGATGACGGAAACAAATTTTCCCTTTTTGTCAACGGTGGGAACCTCATTGCCTGCTTCATCGCGCAATGTCAATGGAGGTATGCCATATTGCCTTGCCACCCGGAAGTCATCAGCGCCGAAAGTGGGTGAGCTGTGGACTACGCCAGTACCATCTTCGGTGGTTACAAAATCACCGGACACCACCTGAAATGCCTTATCCACATCATAGGGCACAGGAACATACGGCATCAGTTGTTCGTAGCGTATACCCACCAGCTTAGATCCTTCAAACTCCTGCACCACCTCGAAAGGAATTTGTTTATCACCTGGTTTATAGTCAGCCAACGCAAGCTCTTTGTTCTTGGCGGGAAAGTATTTCTCCATCAGCACCCGGGCCAGTACTACGCTCACCGGCTTGAAGGTGTAAGGGTTGTAGGTATTCACCTGCACGTAACGGATGTGGGCACCAACAACGAGGGCTGTATTTGATGGCAGGGTCCATGGGGTCGTGGTCCAGGCAAGAATCATGGTGTCACCCTTCGCACCGGGGAAAAGAAAAGCCGATTTAGTATCGTTGATCACTTTAAATTGAGCTACGATAGAGGTGTCCTTGACGTCCTTATAGCAGCCTGGCTGGTTCAATTCGTGTGAACTGAGGCCAGTGCCGTCCGATGGTGAATACGGTTGTATGGTAAAGCCCTTGTACAGCAGTCCTTTCTGATAGAATTGTTTGAGAATCCACCACAATGTTTCAATGTACCCGTTGTTGTAGGTGACATAAGGATGCTCGAGGTCCACCCAATAGCCCATTTTGCGGGTAAGGTCATCCCACTGGTCCTTATACTTCATGACCGTTTCGCGGCACTTGCGGTTGTAATCTTCGATGGAAATCTTCTTTCCGATGTCATCCTTGGTGATTCCCAGTTCTTTTTCTACCTGCAACTCTACGGGCAGACCGTGGGTGTCCCATCCCCCTTTGCGTTTCACCTGATATCCCTGCAGTGTTTTGAATCGGCAGAAAATATCTTTTACGGTGCGCGCCATCACGTGGTGAATTCCGGGCGTGCCATTGGCCGAGGGTGGTCCCTCGTAGAAGGTAAATGGGGTGTGGTTCTCGCGAAGAGCGATGGACTTCTCAAAAATCTTTTCTTTGTCCCAGAAGGCCAGCATTTCGTCGGCTACTTGTGCAAAGTGAAGGTCTTTGAATTCGGGATACCTGGTTTTCATCTTGTATTTAACTTAATCGGAAGAACACGGTCTTCCGTAAATCTGTTTAGTGCTGGTTATTGATTGGGTCGCCGGAAAGCTATTCAGACATTCCGTTGCGATCGTGAATTTTGATCTTGTCTAAGTCAATCTCCTCATCCTCCCCTTCGCCATAGAAGGTGGCGTCAAAGTCGTCGATGGGCAGTTTTTCCGAATTCTCCTTGCGGGGCTTGTCGAATGTAAGGATCAATGCAGGCAGCAGTATCAGGTTGGTGAACATGGAAATTACCAGCGTGGTTGATGTCAGGATGCCAAGCGCAATGGTGCCTCCAAAGTCAGAAAAAGCAAAAATGATAAAGCCCGCAAACAGGGCAACGGAGGTGTAGATGATGCTCTTGCCGGTTTCAAGGATACTCTCACTAACAGCACGGGGCACAAAGAATCGGGTTGCCAACAGTTCCTGGCGGTACTTGGCAAGGAAGCGAATAGAGTTATCTACAGAAATACCAAAGGTGATACTGAAAATCAATGCTGTACTCGCCTTCAACGGTATATCCATAAAGCCCATAATGCCCGCAGTGATCATCAGTGCAATCAAATTGGGAATAAGTGAAATCAGGATCATCCGTGCGTTGGCGAAGAGGAAAGCCATGGACAAGGTGATCAGGAGGAATGCCAGCACCAGGCTTTCAGTAAGGTTGTTGATGAGAAACTTATTCCCCTTAATAAAAATCTTTGAAGTTCCGGTTATGGCAACGCCCACTGAATCTTTATCAGACCTGAGGTTGCGCTTCAGCGCCGCCACCAGGCTGTCCGCCTTGGGTTGAATCACAAACTGCACCAGTGAATCCATTCGCTTCGAGCCTACATCCGCCATTTGCATCTTGATACACATGCGGTTGAAGGAAGAGTCAACAAATGAGCGAAGTAGTTTATTACTCATCCCACTGCTGTCTGATTGTCCTTTGATGTATCGGAGAATAAAGGCAGCCTCACTCTTTGAGTTAGGGAGATCGTAACGGGCAGGATTGTTATTATAGAACGCCTGACGGGCAGCCTTCACGAGGCTAACAATTGACAACGGCCGGGAAATGACACCAATGGAGTCCAGCGAGGACTCAAATTTGTCGATCTCTTTCAGGTTATTGGGTTCCAACAGCGGGCGGCGGCGCTTGGACAAGATGTCCACTTCAATCCCCAGGGGCATTACACCACTGAAGTTGGCTTCAAAAAACTTTAGGTCTTTCTTGATCTGGCTCTCTTCGGGAATATCGTCCACCATGAACGACACAGACTGAAGGCGAAGAATCCCCACCACCGACAACGCGGTAATGATGGTCGCGCCGGAATAAATAATTGCCCGATGCCGGTGCACCAACAAATCGATACCGCGTACAAATCCACCCAGAATGGGGAAGGTAAGGTGTCGGAGGTGTTTTGAAGAAGGTTCCGGCAACCATGAAAGGATACCTGGAATCATGATCAGGCTCACGACAAATAACCCGATTATGTTGATCCCCGCAACAATCCCAAACTCACGCAGAATCGTGATGTCAGTGGACAGCAATGTGAGGAATCCGATGGCAACGGTCAGGTTGGTCAGGAACGTAGCCAGTCCCATTTTCTGAACGACCACCCGGATGGCTTCAATTTTGTTACCATGCTTGTCGTACTCAACATGGTACTTGTTCAACAAATAAATCGCGTTTGTAATACCGATGGTAACAATGACCGGCGGAATTAACCCGCTCAGCAAAGTGATTTTGAAACCCAACAAGGCGATGGTTCCGAGCGTCCAGACCACGAGGACGCCAATCATGATCATGGAGAAAATAACGGCACGCACCGAACGGAAGAATATCAACATGATCAATCCTGTAACAATAGCGGACAGGATGGTGAACATGGACAATTCTTTCTTTACCTGTTGGGCCACAATGGAACGCATAAACGGAAGGCCGGCATATCTTACCTGGATACCGGTCTTTTGGGTGAAGTCATTTCCGATCACCAGCAGGCCGCTTGTCAGTTTCTCGCGAAGAGCAGAGTTTGCATATTCTTTCTCAACAGACACCAGCATCAGGATGGCGCCATTTTTAGGATTGACCAATTGGCCTTCATAGAGGCGTTGGCCTTCGCTTACCTTCAACAAGCTGTCCAATTGCTGTTGAGAAGAAATGTCTTCGGGAAAAAGTGGAGCTGAATAGAATTTTTGGTGCGCCGTGTCTTTGAGAATAACCCTCAGGCGGGGAAGTGATACAACTTCATTGACGCCATCGAGTTTACGGATATCTTTTCCGAGTTGCGTGAGTGCTCTAAAATTTTCGAGCTTGTAAATGGCGCTGTCGCGAAAGCCTACAGCCATCATATTACCATCCTCGCCAAAAGTCTTTTTGAATTGATTGAGGAAGATCATGTCCGGATCTTCTGGAGGTACGGTGCGGTTGAGTTCGTAACTCATTTCCACCCGCGACGCGTAGTAACCCATGGCCACGGTGATCACCAGAATCAATCCGGTCAGCGGAAGGCGAAAGCGAATGATGTTATCTGCGATGCGTGCCCACACGGGAAAAGCTCATTTCAGGAGGGGCAAATGTAAGGATTTTCGGGTGCTTTTAGGGGTTTTTGTGCTCGGGGTAATGGTATTTGGACACTTGGTATGGACGACTAAAATGAGATGCCTTTAATCTTTCGGTAGAGTGAAAGGGCGTGACGGTCGGTAAGACCCGAAATAAAGTCAATAACAAGCCTCAGTCGTTGATAATCATCGCCAGTTTCCTGCAATTGAAGCTTTGTTTCGACGGGGAATAGCAGGGACAGATTCTTATTTTTCCTTGTCTCCCCACCCTTTCCGATGGCACTGGCGGCGGCAACAAATTCTGCCAGCAGGCCGGGCAGGACCTCATGGCCTGAAGCTTCAATTTCCACCACCTGACGTGCGCGGTAAATCTTCTCGACCGAAACCGATGAGATGTGATCTACAGCAGACTTGTACCGACCCAGATCCACCAGGGCTTTATCAAAGGTGCCATTGAGCATATCCGCTTCGTGGTCGAGAAATACCCGTGTGCAATCTTCGATCAGGGCACCAATGGCCAGCGCACGAAGGCTACCTAGCTTCTGATTCAATCCTCCTTCGCGGGCAAGCTTTGACCGGTCAAGTTTCTCTCCAAGAATCGGAGCAAGCAGTGCAACTGTTTCATCGAAGCTCACGAGCCCAAGCCGGCAGCCGTCTTCAAGATCTATGATGCTATAACATATATCATCGGCGGCCTCTACTAGAAATGCCAATGGATGCCTGCTCCAGGCACCTTCAACCGCCGGTTGCAATTCAAGTTCCTGAGCGAGTTCACGGAAAATTGCTGACTCTGATTGAAAGAATCCGTACTTCTTCTGACTCTTTTTGGATTTATCCCTACCCGGAAGGAGGGCTGGACAAGGGTACTTGGTAAAGGCGCCCAGGGTAGCGGCTGTAAGTTTCAATCCATATTCACCCTGATTCAGGATCCGAAATCCTTGTGCATTGCCTTCGAACTGAATAAGATCAGCTTTGCATTCCGGCGAAATTGAATGCGCTGTGGGATGATCACGGAAGAAATCAGACAAGGCATCTTCACCAGCGTGCCCGAATGGTGGATTGCCCAGGTCGTGGGCCAGTGCCGCTGCAGCGACGATGGCACCAAAATCAAACAACGAGAATCCTGATGTAAGTTCGGGGTGACGCTCCAGCAGAACTTCTCCCACCTTCTTTCCCAAAGACCGGCCCACACTGGACACTTCCAGGCTGTGGGTGAGCCGGGTGTGAACAAAGTCATGCTCTGGAAGCGGGTGAACCTGAGTCTTGTCCTGCAGCCGGCGAAACGGGTGCGAGAAAATGATCCGATCGTAATCCTGTTCAAATGCACTTCGATAGGAACCACCCGATGAGGATGCTAAACCGGGGCGTCGGGCGGAGAGTAGGGATTTCCAGTTCACGTAGATGTTATTTCAGGTTCTCCGAACATCGTTCGGCTTGTTTGCAGGAAACAAATTTCACGATTTTAAACTAAACCATCGCCGCTCCCCCTATTTTTGGTCCTATGTACAAGGCACATGTCCACAACAAGGCGTTTGAGGTAACCCAGGGCGGGGATGGTTGGCTGATCAACGGTGACCCTGCCTCCTGGGACATTGCTGATCTCGGGCATGGGCACTATCACATACTGTATCAGGGCAAAG
>DNZD01000198.1 GCA_003504855.1 Cytophagales bacterium | reverse complement strand
GAAGCCAGCGAACCGAGCAACATCTGCAATGCCCCCATCAGCGCCGAGGCACTACCCGCTTCTCGGGTAAAGGGTGCCATCGACAGTGCCGATGAATTGGGGAAGTTGAAACCCTGACAGCAGAGAAAGAGAAAAATCAAAGCGATGGTGCCATACAAGCCCAGTACATCCGTTACCGTTCCTGCCACCAGCAGGACGCCCATGGTGGTTTGGAGTACCAGTACCACATGAAGTATCTGTTCACTTGAATAGCGACGGAGCAACAGCGTATTCATCTGGCTGCTGGTGATCAACCCTATTGCAATGAGCGCGAAAATAAAACCATACACTTGCTCCGAGGTGTGGTATAATTCCATGAATATGAAAGGAGATCCCGCCAGGTACGCAAACAGGCCTGCCGCCGATATGCCACCCCCCAGTGCGTTGGTGTAGAATTGTGGTTCCTTCATCACAAACCAAAAGCTTCCAGCTATCGCCTTTGGACGCAATGAAAACCCGGGATCAGGTTGTTTGCTTTCCGGCAACCAGAAGATCACGATCAGCAGGGTAAGTAAAGCCACTACGGCCAGGACAATAAACACTGCATTCCATCCAAATGCCGATATCACAAAACTGCCTGCGGTCGGAGCCAGTACCGGCGATACGCCAAGGATAAGCACCAGCAGGGAGAATATTTTCGCGTTTTCATCTACGGGAAAACTATCGCGCACCATGGCGCGGGGTGCGACCATGCCCACACAACCTCCCAATGCCTGGAACAGGCGAAGCACGATCAATACTTCAATGGATGAGGCAAAGGCACAGCCGATCGATGCCAATATGTAAATAACCATCCCCACATACAGGGGACGTTTCCGTCCAAAACGATCCAACAAAGGGCCATAAATCAACTGGCCTACGCTGATACCAATAAAAAAACTGGACAGCGAGTATCCCACATATTCAATCGATGTATGGAGGCTGCGGGCTATAACGGGGAACCCGGGCAGGTACATATCAATGGAGAAAGGACCCAATGCTGATAGCAAGCCCAGGATGAGGATGGTGATGAATCGCTGTCGTTTGTCGAGTGCCATAGAAAAAATGAAGCGGCAAATATGCACCTAATTTCGGGTTAAGATGTGATGGCGGCTTTCCGAAATCGATTTCTGGCACGACTTTTTCTTTATCGAACAAAACAAATTATGAAGAACAAATTCATCCTGCTGTCAGCTGGTGTACTTATCGTGGCATTGGGCACAGCAACCTACTTTCGCGTGACCCGGGAAAAACTATACCCCGAAAGGTACTTGCGGGTAATTGCGCCAATCTGGAAACGCAATGAACCAACCGTCATCCAGGTCAAATTGAAGAACGATGCATGGCTGACGCAGTATGCAGGCACAGGTTTGCTGATCACCTACCAGGGACCCCATGATAACAAATTGGGAACAGATCGCTTTTCTTATCCCTATCCTATCGAACCAGGCGAGGAAATCTCAATTCCGGTACAGGTACATCCGGATATCTACCCGCTTCAGGAAACAACCATGGTTTCCATCCGACTGGAGTGGACTGCGGCGTTTGACGGTAACGCCATGACCCAGCATTAGTCTGAGCAATCACCCTCACCATACCCTGGATTAGGACATGCTATAACTTAAGCGAAATGCTTCGCGGGCAAATTCAACAGGATTTCTGCCCTGCACCCGATGCGCTGCCACTTTCCCCATAGCATCAGAACACATGGCTGAGTAGCCATTGCAGCCTCCTGCTATCACAATCGATTCATCGCGGTAGTAATCGATGTATGGTCGCTTTTCTTCCGTATAGCTGACCACACAACGCTTCGTCAGGTATTCGTCGCAGTGTAGATCCGGCATGATCGCCAACAAGGCCTCCTTCAACCCTGGAAGAAAGCGATCGCTATCACCAGTCCTGAACCAGTCGCGGATACCAGCTAAATCATGGAACCAGGTGTCATCCGGAAAATTGCAGCCAATCTTGATATATGTGTGCCCATCTGGATATCGCACCGGTGGCAATAGATAAATTCCTTCCAGGTCCTTTGTCTTGATTTCATACAGCAACGAAGGCAACAAAGCGTAGCGCTCCGCCTCCTGCGTTTCCATCCGGCCTAACAACACCACTTCAGACTTGGACCGCATGGTCAATGGTTCCTGCAGCAGGTGGGTAAAATTCTGAAATGAACCGGTTGCCATAACCAATCTTTTTGCTGTGCAAACAAACCCTGAACGGCATGTCAATTCATACCCGCCTTGAATTTTTCGAATCGAAGCAACAATATCCGGATGAATGGTAACTCCATGCGTCATACACTGCGTCAATTGGGCCCTCAGGAGGTTGCGTGGATTGATATGTCCCGCAGGACCCGGCTCAAACATACCATAGGATCCTTTGGGAAATCTGAAATCCTTAAATGAATGTGCCAGGGACTCGTCGTTGAGCTCGTGATCTGCCTGTAAGGCGAATCTGTTAGCCAATGCCGGCGCTTGTTCGAGATATACATCCTTGCCGTGCGGATTAACATACAAGCATCCAACCGGGCGATGAAACGCGATGCCGGATCTGCGCTGCAGTTCAGGATAGGCTAGCACCGACATTTTGTTTAACAATGTCCAGTCAGCGTCCCAACCCGTGATCCGCTGTACACGAGCCTCGTCGTAGTGGGCAGCAAAAATTTCGCCTTCGGACCAATCTTTAGGTTCATCCGGACCAATCAGGGCCACGTCCGACTCATCCAGGGAGAGGTATTTGGCTGTGGCAGAGCCCACCAGGCCCTTACCAATCACGACGCAGGAATAGTTTTTCATGCCCGAAGCGATGATTCAATACGAATATACGCTTTGCCGGATTCCCAAATCAACGTCTTCCTTTTGTGCCCGAGGTAAGTATTTGTTACTTAGTAACCAGATGCCTGAACAACCAACAAACCGAGTCGAAATCATTGATGTTGTCCGGGGGTTGGTCATGGTATTGATGACCCTCGACCATACACGCGATTACTTTGGTAACCACGATATCGACGCCCTCGATGTATCAGCAACGACCCCTGCCCTTTTCTTTTCCCGATGGGTTACCCATTTATGTGCCCCTGCCTTTGTGTTTCTGGCCGGGAGTAGTGTCTCCATGCTTTCCCGCAAGCTCGATTCTGGCCACCTTACTAACTTCCTGATCGGCCGAGGTCTGATACTCATCGTTTTTGAACAGACCCTGCTGCGCTGCTTCGGCTGGTATTTCAATTTTGACTATCACTATATGTCCGCCAACGTGTTGTTTGGTATCGGCGGGTCGTTGATTCTCCTCAACCTGTTCACACGTTTTCCTGAAAGGTTTCAATTGCCCTTCAGTTTGCTCGTCATTCTGTTACCTACCTTCTTGACAGTAGTACCATACTTCACAACACATGCAACGGGTGCGTTCTGGCAGATCGTTTTGCTGGGTGGAAACATTGAATTTCTTCCAGGCTATAACTTCTATGTCTCCTACCCGCTTATTCCGTGGTTTGGCATCATGTCGTTGGGTTATTCACTGGCCGGGCAATTCCTCCAGTCTCAAAATAGTGCGATCTGGATCTATTGGAGCCTCAGTTTCCTGGTGTTGTTTATCGTAATGCGCTTCATAGGCTTGGGAAATCCTGTCGCCTGGCAACAACATGAGATCACCTGGCGATCCGTTATCGATTTTATCAACCTCGAGAAATACCCGCCTTCCCTGCTGTTTACCCTGCTTACCTTGTCCATTGCCTTTCTGATGTTCGGTCTGTTATCCAGTGTTACCGGATCGGCAGCGAAGTTCTTCGGGATACTGGGCAAAGCACCCTTATTTTACTACGCAACGCACATCACCTTGATTCATCTGACAGCCCTGGTTGTCGCGGTGATCCGGTATGGACATGCTGAGTGGTTGTACGTTGGACCCGGAATATTCTGGGATGTTACGTTGCCGGGCCATCCCGTTGATTACGGACTCCCTTTACCGGTGGTTTACGGCATAACGGTGTTGGTAGTTATCAGCTTATACCCTGCCTGCAGGTGGTATTCGGTTCTTAAAGGTTCAAACTCCAATACGTGGCTAAAGTATTTTTAAAAATAAACCCCATACTCTTTATTGTGCAAAGTGGGCAAAAATTCCAATCAACAATCCAATAACTGATGCGCTTTCTTTGAACAGGAATTACCATATCAGATAACAAACAGCACCCCCTGCGTATCCTAACAATGCCAGGAATGATATTTTCTTTAAATACCAAACAAAGTCTATTTGTTCCATACCCATTACGGCTACCCCGGCAGCCGATCCGATAATCAGCAGGCTTCCGCCAGTTCCAGCACAATAGGCCAGGTACTCCCAGATCATGTGATCCTGAGGATAAGCATCCAATGATTACATTCCAATACAGGCTGCGACAAGAGGCACATTGTCCACAATGGCCGATACGGCGCCAATCAAGCTTATAATAATTCGATTGTCGCCAACGGTGTAGCTGAGGTAATCGGCAAAATGGTGTAATATCTGCATCGATTCCAAAGCCCCGACGGCCAGCAGTATGCCAAAGAAGAATAGAACGCTGGATACGTCAATGCGGGAAAGGGCGCCAGCTGCCGAATATTTCTTTTTTGAAAAGTCATCAAGGCTCGGGTTGATAAGTTCGGACACCACCCAAATAATCCCGAGGCCAAGCAGCATACCCATAAATGGTGGAAGGTGAGTTACTGTTTTAAATACGGGCACCGAAATCAGAATTCCAATTCCTACCAAAAACATAGTTTTACCACCAGTTGCTGCCTCTTTAGATGGCTCATTCAAATGCTCAAAACCTTCCATTTTTCCTTTCAGGGTAAATGACAGATACAGCAGCGGGACCAACAGGCAAATCATGCTGGGAATAAGAACGCTTTTGATAATGGCAATAGTGGTAATTTGACCACCAATCCACAACATGGTTGTAGTTACGTCGCCAATCGGTGACCAGGCTCCGCCGGCGTTGGCGGCGATGATGATCATCCCGGCAAACAGCATCCTGGTGTCACGATAAGGAACCAATCTCCTGACCAGCGAAACCATTACAATGGCGGTTGTCAGATTATCCAGGATGGCAGATAAAACAAATGCAACCCAGCAAACGATCCATAACAACATCCTGACATCCCGGGTCTTAATCCGATTGGTAATAAACTGAAATCCATCATGAGCATCTATCAACTCAACAATGGTCATGGCCCCCATCAGAAAAAAAAGAATTGAAGATATATCACTCAGGTGATGAGCCAACTCATGCTGAACAAACATATGGAACAATCCGGGGGAGTCACTGGCCGCATTCGTTACGACAGGCAACTCCTTCAGGAAAGAAGCATACGACGCACTTTCAATTACCAAACTAGTGGGAACACCAATTGCAAAAAGCGCCCAACACAACACCCCGGTAAGCAGTGCGGTAGCGGTTTTATTAATCTTAATCGGATGTTCCAAAGCAATTAAAATATAGCCGGTGATGAAAATGATCACGATCAGGATTTCCATATTCACAATATTTTGCGACAGTCAAGGTATATGGAATAGGATAAATTACTCATCCGCCAATCTGGTTCTAATAAAATTCTAATAAGCAGCCAACCGTAACCTTACGCTTATTCATTATGTTTATCTCATGAAGATTCTGCTTGTTGAAGATGAAGACAAAACCGCCTATTATATCAAGAAGGGCCTGGAAGAGAATACCTATGAAGTAGATATGGCCCAGGACGGCTCAGAAGGTCTTTCGCTGGGGCTCACCAAAAGCTATGATTTGATCATTACCGACCTATTGCTACCCAAATTAGACGGTCGTGAATTGTGCCGGAAACTCCGGGAAGCCAACGTAAATGTCCCCATACTCATATTAACCGCCCTGGGTTCTACCGATGAAAAAGTACAAGGCTTTGAGCTGGGTGCCGATGATTACTTAGTTAAGCCATTTGAATTTAAGGAATTGCTGGTCCGCATTAAATCACTCATCAAGCGCAGCCGTCCGACAACAGCCAATCTATTGACCTTTGCAGATGTTGTTATGGATTGCGACATGAGAATTGTGAAACGAGGTAATCGCACCATCGATCTGACAGCAAAGGAATTTGCACTGCTGCACTACTTTCTTAATCATCCGGGCAAGATTATTTCAAGAGCGGAATTGGCCCGAAACATATGGAAAGTGGATTTTGATACCGGAACCAACATGGTTGAGGTTTACGTGAATTATCTAAGAAAGAAAGTAGACAAGGGCTTTGATTCCAAAATTATCCACACACAATTTGGGATGGGCTATATACTTAGACTAGAGTCCCAATGAAAATCAGGTCAACGCTGACTTTACAATTCACATTCCTGGTGAGTGGTATTTTGCTGGTATCGTTCATTTCATTATACCTCTTTTTTCAGAAGCGCATTGAAGAGTCGTTTCACAACCGGCTAAAAGAAAAGGCCACAACCTCAGCTATCCTCTTATTGAAGGTTGAGGAGGTTGATTCATCCGTGCTAAAAGCAATTGACTTGTCCAGGTCGGACATCCTGCATGGAGAAAACATCTCAATTTATGATGAGTCCGGAAAAGAAATCTATACCAGTAATGATACCGTCAATTTTCTGACGGCTAACAGCATGATCAGGGACGTAACCAGAAAAAGTCCTCAGATTTTCAGGCAATCAAACTACGATATCATCGGAATTTCATACAGCAACATCGGAAAAACTTACACCGTATTGGCAGGCGCCATAAATGTGGAAGGACATGCCAGGCTTAATGATCTTGGCACCCTGATGGCGGGCCTGTTCATTCTCATGATTGGCATTGTCGCCACCTCAGGCTGGATCTATTCAGGACGCGCACTCAAACCTATCAATGAGGTAATGATCGGAGTCCAGCACATATCAACTCAGGATTTAAGCAAGAGGCTTCCAGGAGGAGAAAAGCCTGATGAAATTGGAGCCTTGATAACCATATTTAATAATTTGTTGATAAAAATTGACAATGCCTTTACGCTGCAAAAAACATTTGTCGCTAATGTCTCACACGAATTAAAAAACCCGTTAACCAAAATAACTTCTCAATTGGAAGTTACTTTGCTTAATCAGCGCAAACCTGAAGAATATGTAAGAATACTCTATTCGGTGCTGGAAGACGTTCGTGAATTAAATCAAATGTCGACCAGTCTACTGGATTTGGCTTCAGTAAATCAGGAGAATGCCGTTTTTCAGAAGACATCATTACGACTCGATGAAATCCTCTGGGAAGTTCGTGAAAGTGTCTTGACCCTGAACACCAATTATAAGGTGGACATACACACCATCACCATGCCCGAAGAGGAATCAAAATTGTACTTGCTGGCTAATCCCTATTTATTGAAAACCGCCCTTCAAAATATCATTGAAAACGCATGCAAGTTCTCCAACGATCACCAGGCTACGATTTCACTGATCTGCACCAATGAAGAACTGGAAATAAGGGTATTTGATAACGGACCTGGTATTGACAAAAAGGAAATTCAGAATATTTTCCAGCCCTTTTACCGATCAAATAATACTTCCAAAATCAAGGGGCATGGAATAGGTTTATCGCTGAGTCAACGGATTATTGCCATTCATCAAGGCACTATTGAAATTGATTCCAGCCTGGGTGAGGGAACTCAGGTCTCCGTGATATTCCCGGTTGCCTAAATTCTAATTTCTTTCTAATCCGCTTTCTATTTGCTTAAGGCTATTAAGCGGTATTTTCGAATGTTCATTTTTCAAGTTTCTGGTTTAAAGGATCAGGCCTCCCCAGGGGGCCTGATTTTTGTCGAATTTGATAATCATCAAATTTTATCTACAAAGCACCAGAGACATTTACACAAAGCAACGATTGCATCCTATGAGAACCATGATAGTTGTTCTCGTCCTTTTTCCGTTTTCCGCTTTTTGTCAATGTAGCGGCTGGAACTGGCCTGAGAATAAAGTCAAAGCCGAGGAGCAATTGGTACTCCTTCAGGATGCCACCAAAGGCAAGGACTATAAGCAGGCCCGAGCACCACTGCAATGGCTCCTCGCCTACGCACCAAACCTTAATCGCAGTATTTACATTCATGGTGTGGAAGTTTATGAAGGTATGATTGCGGCTGCATCAGATCCGGCCATGAAAAGAAGATACCTGGATTCGGTGATCATTATTTACGATCTGAGATCAGCGCATTGCGGAGAACTCAAGAACGTGGCGTTCAGAAAGGCCATGACCGTCTTTCGCTATGAAATTAATGGTACAGACCCGGCAAGGGTTCTCGGTGCGATGGACGAAGCCTTCAAGATTTGCGATCAAGACATCCCTGATGCTGCTTTGGTTCCCTACATGGAAAGCATGGTAGTCACTCAACTGCGGGATAAGTCGCTAACCCAGGATGAAATTCAGAAGCGATATCAAGTGTTGGTGGACCTTCTGAATAGGAAAATTAAACTGGCGGGTAAGGACCAAACGAAGAAAAACAAATTGCTCGGCTACAAAACACGGATTGACCAACTTTCGCTGAAGGTGATCGATGTAACCTGCGACTTTATTCACAGTACCTATGCGCCCGCATTTAAGGTCACACCGAAAGACACGAGCCTCGCAAAGACCATATTCGCCCATTTGCTGCTGAAGAAATGCCCGGTAGATGAACTTTGGCTGGCTACCGGTAAACTGGTGTTTGAGAAGGAAGCTGATTTTGGACTTGGCAAGACCCTGGGTGTGGAATACTACCTGCGTGACGAACTGGAGATCGCCAAATCATACTTCTACCGGAGCCTGGCATTGGCTTCCTCTGGCAGCGATTCTACAGATATACTGATGTACCTGGGGAGTTTGTGGGCGAAAATTGCTTCACCCCAGCGCGCCAGAGAGGCATTTAGGGCGGCCCTCCACATCCAACCTTCGCGTACCGATGCATTAACTAAAATTGGTGATTTGTACTACAACAGTTTTTCATCCTGTGCACAATTGATCAATCAAGCCGATGACCGTCTGGTGTACCTTATTGCGTACGATTATTATGAAAAAGCCGGTGATACTCAAAAAATGGAATTAGCCAGAAAGTCTTTTCCCTCAAGAGAAGAGATATTCCTGCTGAACTATCAGGCTGGCCAAAAAATGCATGTCGGGTGTTGGATAAATGAGTTTACAAAGCTCCGTACCAGAGACTGAGGCAAAAAGGTTACCAGCTGCCATAATGCCTTCATAAACTTTGGGTACTGCGAAATACTTCCCAGCAAGATCATGAATATTTCAAAATATTATTTTAGTAGTCCCAGTCTGCTTCGGGTTTTGCGTGACCTCGATCTATCGCTCTTCAGAAAGGAACTGCAGTTAAAAAAAGTAAAAAAAGGAAAGCTGTTGTATCCTGAAGGAAGTTTTCCAAAAGGCGTGTACATCATTAAACGCGGCAAGGTGAAGCTGTTTCAAATCACTCCAAATGGCAACGAACAAATCGTGTATATCTATACACCAGGTGAAATGTTTGGCTACCGTCCGCTCCTTTGCCACGACAAGCATCCGGCTTCTGCCATGACCCTGGAGGAATGCGGGTTGTATTATTTGCCGGCCAGGCATTTTATGAACACTTTACGGCAATCGGCATCACTGTCTAATCTCCTCCTTGAGAACCTGAGCCATGAATTTACAGTCCTCGTCAACCGGATTGCGGCCTTTGCACAAAAATCCGTGAAAGAAAGAACCGCTCTGAGCCTGTTAATTCTCGCCGAGAAATACAAGAAACCTGGAGCCGTTCAGTCTGAAATCACACTTTCCAGAAAGGACCTTGCATCCTTTGTGGGTACGACCCATGAAACAATCGCACGTATTATCAGTCAATTCAGAAAAGACAAAATCATCAAAATCGTAGGGAGAAAAATAGTCATTACCCGAACTGACATATTGCAACAGCTGGCAGCCTGACATAATGCTTTAACTTGACAAGTGTCAAATTATTTGCAGCCCTGGTCCTGCTTATTGCAGCATGACCTCAGGAAACCTGATTACCGTCTCCTACCGTCTTCCGTATTCATTTACTGCCCCCAGGAAGAAACTCCAAGCCACGCCCAGTGCGGGTGGTCTTGCCACTGCACTCACGTCCTATTTTAGCCTAAAAGAGAACGCCGGCCGCAATTCTAATTTTAAGTCACTGCACTGGCTGGGTGTGTCCGATCTGTCTCAGGCTACGTTTCTGAAAGTCAGTGACCAGGAAGTAATTCAAAAAGATGGCATCCATCTTCACTCGCTATTCCTCAGGGAAGGCATGAAAGACAAATTTTATAACGGGTTTTGCAACTCCACCCTTTGGCCCCTTTTCCTTTACTTTCCCTCATTTGTTTCCTACGAGCAATCACATTATGACAACTATATAGAAGCAAACCATCTGATGTGCGAGAAGGTCGTACAGCTTTACCAACCGGGTGATACTATCTGGATTCATGATTATCACTGGATGCTGCTTCCTGGACTTCTCAGGGAGGCCCTTCCTGATGCTTCAATAGGCTTTTTTCTTCATATACCCTTCCCCAATTTTGAACTATTCAGATTGCTGCCACGCACCTGGCGCACCGCGCTATTGTCCGGGTTATTGGGCGCCGATGTCATTGGACTTCAGACACAGGAATTTGCCAACTATCTGCTGGAGTGTATGCAATATGTCTTTCCAAACGCAATCACTGAAGGTAATCGTGTACTGTTGACCAATCGTTCCGTCACCATAGACCATTACCCCATCAGCATCGATTTTAAGAAGTTCAACAGTTTGTCGAAAATGCCGATAACCCAGGTAGCCGTAAAGAAGATAAGAAAACGTGTCGGTCAGGTAAAAATTATCTTATCCGTTGATCGGCTCGACTATACCAAAGCTCTGTTCAGCCGATTGGAAAGTTTTGCCCTTTTCCTGGAACAAAACGGCAACTATCACGAGAAGGTTAGCTATGTTTTACTTATGGTTCCATCCCGGGAGTCAATCTTAAAATACAAAGAAAACAAACTGGCGATTGAAGCCCTGGTAAGCCGAATCAATGGGCAATATGGAAGATTTGGCTGGACACCCATCCTGTATCAATATCAGCGTATTGACTTTCCTCAGCTAGTTGCGCTTTATGGTGCTGCAGACATTGCCTTGATTGTTTCATCACGAGATGGGATGAATCTCGTAGCAAAAGAATATGTCGCCAGCCGATCAGAGTCTAATGGCGTTCTCATTCTGAGCGAAACAGCCGGATCATCGGGAGAACTTACGGATGCGATTCAAGTCAATGCCAATGATCGCCAGGAAATCGCCAATGCTATTGTTTCAGCCCTTCAAATGAGTCCTGCCGAACAAAGTCGCCGCATCCACCGCATGCAAGATCATATCAAAACCCATGACGTAACCTATTGGGCAGAAAAACTATTCAACTCAATCGCGACCAAAGAACAAATAAAATTCAACTCCTGATGGCCTCCATGCTCAATCAACAAGAAATAACATCACACTACCTGAAATCATTTAACAGATTAATCCTGTTGGACTATGATGGAACCCTGGTGCCATTTGTTGATCGACCAAACCGGGTATTTCCTGATGAATCGGTGGTTGAAGTACTGGCCACCTTGGGCCTGAATCATCGAAACCGTGTTGTCCTCATCAGTGGAAGAGACAGGGAATACATGGAAGCAACATTCAATTCATTACCCATTACCCTGGTTGCGGAACACGGGGCTTTTGCCAAAAACCCAGGAGAAGGTTGGAACTGTCTTTATCCGCCAGATACATCCACCGAATGGATGCCTTCAGCGATAAAGATCCTGAAGGCACTCACCTTTGAATTCGACGGATCATACTTTGAACAAAAGTCTTTGTCACTGGTGTGGCATTACCGGGGGCTTGTCAGGAGGCTTTCAGATCAGGAAAAGGATCAGATCATCCATGCGCTATGGTTTCTTCAGGACACTTCAAATTTTGATATCCTGGACAGCCAATTGTCGATTGAATTAAGAACAAAAGGAATCCAAAAGGGTTTGTACCTGAATCAATGGAATGGCCACCTACCCTTCGACTTTGTGATGGCCATCGGGGACAGTGAAACCGATGAAGATCTTTTCAATCAACTAGGATCCGAAGCATTTTGCATCCGGGTAGGTAATTCCAACACCACCGCAGCCCGTTTGTTTGTTCCCGGTCAACAGGATGTAATCCCATTTCTCAAATCGTTGGCGCATAAAGGAAATACTTCAAATTCGGCACCCAGGCAAAGTCTCCTTTCAGGTTCAATACAGCTATGACCCAATACAAATGGAAGATTTCTTTGTCCACACGATCGGATTGAGCAGTAATACGTTTACCTTCATCATCCTGCCATTGCTCATTTTTCTGGCGCGGGTTGGTGAGGTATCTGTAAACACACTCCGCATCATTTATATGTTGGGTGGTCGGAGGTCAATCGCCACGGTGATGGGGTTTGTAGAAGCCTTCATATGGCTTATTGCCATTAGACAAATTTTTCAGCATATCGATAATTGGGCATCCTTCATCGCCTATCCTGGTGGCTTTGCCGCTGGTATTTTTGTTGGTATGATTATCGAAGAGCGTATCGCGTACGGAAATGTCATTATCCGAATTATTACACGGCATGACATGACAGCCATAGAGAAATACCTTGGAACCCAAGGCTTTAGATTCACCGCAGTACTGACCCATGGACTGCAGGGACCTGAAACGCTCCTCTTTGTGGTATTAGCCCGGGAAAATCTTGATGATTTGATTATTCAAATCAAGAGATCGCTGCCTGAAGCTTATTACACCATTGAACAGGTAATGGATCTTGAAGAAACGGGTCTCCATCAAATCGATAAAGGAAGGTTGTCCCTGTTCACCTGGCTCAGGGGAATAATTCGAAATTAGTTGGGATAATATCCAGTCATCCTTGATCCTCGTAAAAAGTAAATATACCTTGAACCAGGCACGGAGATCAGTACTGGGTGTGCCACGATGGTATGAAGAATCGTAATGCAGTAAATAATAATCAGCTTACAAGAGTACTGGGCACCTTGTTCCAAAAACTGACCAACAAGCAATTTCTTGTTGTCGGTGCCATCGTAGTCGGGCTGTGGGCAGGTCTTACCGCCGTGTCACTCAAGATTGGCGTTCATTTGCTTCAGGAAGAGCTCCGGCTGCTCGGACAGGAATTCAATTGGTTGTATGTTATTACACCGGGTGTTGGAATCCTGTTGTCGCTGCTTTTCGTGAAACTGGTCATAAGGGATGAACTATTGAGAGGTACTTCCCACGTACTGGTTGCTATCGCCAAAAAGTCATCCTTTTTACCCTCTAAAGAGACATTCAGCCACGCCGTTACCAGCGCATTAACGGTAGGAATGGGTGGGTCTGCCGGTCTGGAATCTCCGATTGTTCAAACAGGATCTGCTATCGGCTCAACTTTTGCAGCCCTGTTCCCGCTCAGTTATCGGGATCGTACCCTCCTGCTTGCCTGTGGTGCAGCGGCAGGAATAGCCACCGCATTCAACGCACCCATAGCCGGGGTACTATTTGCGTTGGAGGTTCTGCTGGTCGACGTTAACATCTCAGCATTCATACCATTACTTATCGCAGGTGCGACTGGTGCACTTTGCTCTAAGATTATTCTCGCTGACGGCATCCTGATCTCATTCAAGCAGACCACCGCCTTTGATTATCACAATGTACCCTATTACGTAGTGCTCGGCATCATCTGTGGCATGGCCTCCGCCTACTACATCAAAGTCTTTCTCGGAATTGAACGCTTATATGCAAGGTATTTAGATCATCTAATGAAACGATTAATCATTGGATCCATGTTGCTGGGGATTATCATTCTGATATTTCCCGCGTTCTTCGGCGAAGGGTATACATCAATTACTTTTTTGGCATCCTCCTCACCCGAACAGTTGTTTACGGGGAGTCCGTTGTACAATTGGTTCACTTCGTCAGCCCTGATGTTAGGCCTGGCCGTCCTTGGGGTGAGCATGCTGAAGGTATTCGCTGTATCCCTAACGCTTCATACGGGCGGCAATGGAGGTAACTTTGCCCCCGCATTACTGGTAGGCGCCTGCCTTGGATTCTCCTTTTCATTTTTAACAAACCTCTCAGGCCTCACCTCCCTGCCATTAGCCAATTTCAGCCTTGTAGCCATGGCCGGGATGCTAACCGGGATCTTTCACGCACCCCTCACAGCGGTCTTCCTGATCGCTGAAATTACAGGAGGTTATGAATTAATGATTCCCTTGATGATTGTGGCTGCTCTGAGCACGGCCATCTCCAGGTACCTGGGCCCATTATCACTTGATGAAGCTAAACTTAAACAAGCCAATCAGGAACTCTCCTTTGACAAGGATGGACATATCCTTTCCGAACTTCACCTGTCTGAATTTCTGGAAAAGGACTTTGTTCAAATAAATAAATCTTCGAAGCTAAGATCCCTGGTCGATGTGATCGCACATTCAAAACGAAACATTTTTCCGGTTATAAACAACGAAAATAGCCTGGTTGGAATAGTTGCATTGGAAGACATACGGGAAATAATGTTCAATACAGAGCTATATGATACTACCTCAGTTGAACAATTGATGCGGGCGCCAGGTGTTGTAGCTCAAATTGATGAGGACATGGCCTCGATTATGGAAAAATTTGACAAGACCGGTGTGTGGAATATTCCGGTACTTCAACACAACAAATACCTGGGATTTGTCTCGAAATCAAGAATATTTTCCAATTACAGGACCCGGCTACGGAACGGTTAAACATACCCGCCTCCCTGCAGCCAGTCCGAAATATCCTATTGATCTCGTGGAATAGTCCGCTTCAGATAATACAGTCCACCCACGATAGATACCGGAGCAAACAATACGATAGCTCCCAGTTGTGAATAGTGGTTGCCTGCACTGCTGAACATAGAAAACAAGGCAAACGATGCCATCAGACCGCCCAGGACCAGACTAATCGTTAGTCCACCAGTCCTGGATATCCATTGGGTTACGACCCCTCCCAGAAAGGAGAATACCGTACCATAGGCCAGCACCAGCAACAGGATCACCACCGACGGATCCGCATGAGGATCGATTCCGGACAATTGGAATAGAAGTACTGCACTGACCGCAAATACTGCATAGCCACAAATAACAGCAAAGATGTTTCGAAGAATACGCATGTGCTCAGATCTTCAAATCCAACCCAATTCTTTAACCGTCATTTCACTTTCTACGTTGCCTGTGTGAAGTGTACCCTTTGGTTCGAATAGCAGGTTAAAGACGATATCACCGTTGGTATGTGGCCTGTGCTCTACTCCCTTCGGCACGATGAGGATTTCACCTTCCTTCACTTCCACGGTACGTCCATCGCGAAAGTCCATGAGCAGGGTGCCCTTAAACACCATAAAGAGTTCATCTTCATTTTCATGGCTATGCCACACAAAATCGTCTTTCAGTTTGCAGAGTTTTACATACTGTCCGTTCAGTTCGCCGATGATATGAGGTGTCCACTGTTTGTCAAACAGGGAGAACTTCTGCATGATGTTGATAGGATTGATTTCAGGCATGGTTGTAATTTAGGAAATGTAGTAAATAGTCAATTTTTTTTGCCGCGGAGGCGTTGAGACGCAGAGGTTGTACCTAGAAGTGTTCGGTGTTCTTCACCGAACACGTGCTGTTACTTTACCTCTTGCGAATTCCCTCTCACAATGATGTATTTCTCTGGTTTGTCTTGCGTTCGGGCCAGGATCTTCCTCGCTTCAAGATCAAGTTTCACCGTTTCGCCATACCATTGAACGCCACCTTCGAATTTGTCTTTCACCCGTTGATAGAGCGCCTCCATAAGCTCGGTGTGTGTCAGGGGCTTTTTCGCGAGCACCCTGAGAAGATGTTCACGAATGAAGTTGTACTTGTCAACAGAGATCCTCTTATTGACCTTACCTGGGAGCGGATGGAGCGTTTGGATTTTCTCTTCTTTCATTCGGGTAGCAGGTTATCATTCCATTCTTTGATGATTACCGATTTGACCAGGCCCTCCAGGATAAAGGGATCCTCCTGGATGAATTGGTCCGCTGCTGCCCTTGATTTGAAGATGGCCATGTTGCCACGATCAGTAAAGGGTCCAATACCAATGACATCGCCTCGCTGGATGAACTTCTCCACTACAACTTTATGCCGGGGATAAACGGCCATAATCATGTCCATGGTAGCTCCGGATGGTTCGCCGATGACAACGGTTTTCATTTAAGTCGATTAGGTATCAAAGGTAACACGGGATGGCAATCAAATCAATTGGTGCGTGATTTTGCAAGATATCAATCAAAATTGATGTAGCCGTACCGCAGATTAAACATATCGTTCCTCTGGAGCTCTGGGTTAAATTATGCATAATGGCGGCTATTGACATCGGGCTGCGCTGCAGCCTTTTTGGCGATGCATGTGTGTCTTCAATGCGAATTAAATATATCGCTCCCCTGGAGCTCTGGGTTAGAATTATGCATGATGGCGGCTATTGACATCGGGTTGCGCTGCAGCCAGCTTTTGTAAATTCTCTATTTGCCAATCAAATCAACGAGGCACGCAGATAATTGGATTCATTGTGCACCAGCGGTGCACAATGTCACTAGATATTCACCAAATTAAACGCCATAGCTCCAGCGGAGCGATATGTTATCATTTTGAAGCCACGGTATGGATGGCGATATCGCCGTTGCCCACGATGACCATCAATCAAATAAACATGTCGCTCCTCTGGAGCTCTGGGTTAAATAATGCATAATGGTGTCTATTGACATCGGGCTGCGCTGCAGCCATGTTTGGTGAATTCTCAATATACCAATCAATGAGCACGTAGGTAATAGAATACATTGTGCACCAGCGGTGCGCGATGTCACTAGAGCTCCAGCGGAGCGATATATCATCAATAGAGCCTCAACATTCATCAAAGAGATATTCATCCTTATAGGCAACCTCATGATTTTTCAAAATACCCATGTATTCATCTCTGAATTTTTTATCCCTATGATGCGCCTCCTGATTTTCAATATAATTAGCAACGGCTTTTACACCCGAATGACTTACTGTAAATGCGCCAAAACCTTTCTGCCATTCAAATTTGCTGGCCACCCATTTCTTCTTATTTACAAAATGAGAAGAACTCGTTTTGATTTCCCGTACCAAGTCTGACAGGCAACAATCCGGCTTGAGGCTAATCAAAAGATGCATATGATCCGGCATCCCATTAATAGTCATCAATTTTTGGTTCTTGTTTGAGATGATACCCGTAATGTATTTATTCAGTTCTTCCTTGTTGTGCGCCGATATCAGATTAGCCCTGCCTTTTACCGCGAACACAACATGAAAATACAATTGGGAGTATGTGTTTGCCATAGAAATCACTTTGTGTGGCCTAAAAATGGGACACACAAGGCTCACCACACAATCTGGAATTCATGATCAAAATTCCGCACACAAATCCTCTCAAATTGAACCAAAAACAGATACCCTCCCTGGGTATCTTATACCCCATTCCATACTCTATCCATACTTGATCCATACTCTATCCATACTTGATCCATGATTAGTCCTGCTTTCAGGACGGGTCAGTCAGAAATACCTAAGTTTACGGGAATCATAGCACTCAAAATTGAGCCAAATGGGAAAAACAAAATTACTGGTCATTCTTGCCATTAGTGCACATGCCATCAGCATTCTGCTCTACCTGGTGCTGTCCACCCGGCCCAGCGGGGATGGAGCCGGCATGGTCTATGTCGTTGTGTTCTTCCCGGCGATATGGTTCTTTGCTGTTGTTCTGTCAGTCGTCATTCTGGTGGTGAAGAATCCGGTTCCTGATGTATGGCAGCGATACCGTCCACTCGCATTCATATTCTGCACGCCGGTACCCCTCCTGTTGTGTTTCTGGGGCTACTACATGTACGACAGTCGCTTTGATGACATCAACCAACAAGGCATGGAGTGGTCCAACGGGTATGTGTATGAATACAAAACCACCGTAGACGAAAGCGCCGATCCGATGCAGATCGTCACCCGGTTCCGGAAAGCAGACAGTCTGAGTTATAGCCTGCGTGGTGACTCCGCGCTGGTGCGAGATAGTGTGTGGGTTTACCTAGACTTAAAATCGAGAGATACCCTGCGCCTGGAAAGATACCGCCATGACACCTTGATGCAGACTATTTTAGGAACGAAACATTGAAGACTTATTATTTAAATCTACAACATCACTGTTCGAGGGAGACCTGCCAGTTATTGTTGCATGGGACAACACGGATATCTACCCCATCTTTATATCTTGGAGACAACATCCAATCTGAGAGTTCAAATTTACTACCGACATGATTCATTTACTTCGAAAAGTAAGGCGCACCCTCCTCAGTGGTGGCAAATTCCGGGGTTATGTCGGTTATGCTATGGGTGAAATCATACTGGTGGTGATCGGTATCCTGATTGCCTTGCAAATCAACAATTGGAACGAGCAATACAAGGATCGTCAACTGGAGCAAAGTTACTACTGCAAATTTCTGGAGGACGTTAACCAAGACCACGCACTGGTAAAGAAACTTCTGGTCGAAGACAGTGTTCGGATTAAGTATAGCCTCGAACTCCTGCACCTATTACAAACCCCACACCCGGAACGAAGTCGGGTAATTTTCCTGCTACGTGAGACCATTTCCAAAATCCGGTTCCGTT
>DNZD01000201.1 GCA_003504855.1 Cytophagales bacterium | reverse complement strand
TCCTGCTGATACGCTTCCATTATCTTTATGGGCCCCCGGGCAAACAAGCCGCTGGCGGACTTACACAAATCAATTTCATAGAGTGCCTTATTGATATACCTATCAAATGGTGTCCGATTCCTTGTCAACTTGCGATGAATGTTGTAAATATTTACAAATAGTTCATCAGGCCTTTCAGTCGGCGATCCAAAATACAGATTACACTGTCGCTGGGTGTACGTCCAAAGCAACGGGTGCTCATCAAACAATTCCAATTTATCAGCCACATCTGACTTAATCAGGTCTTCCCTGACTCCTTTAATCTGAATCTCCCAGCGTTGTGACTCTCCCTCTACACCGGTATTTATTGCGAATTGAATTCTTGCATCTTCCAAACCCCAGTCTGCTCCCGTAATCTGAATTCCGCCGCTCTCGAAGTCTGTTGCCGAGAGAATATCGTTGAGTTCCTTGCTAATCATTGCATTTGATATTTGACTGTAGTGACGTATGACTGAAAGTAACACATCATGCTAAGATAAAATAACCTTAGCGCCTCATGCGCCCCAGCGGTGAAAAATCCACATTCAATTTTTCATCACTCTCTCCCCCACGAATTCTGCGGAAATCAGCGGTGGATTCAATTTGCGAAAATCTGCGGGAGGTTCATATTATGTGCCGAAAAGGTTGGTGACAACGCCAACCTCAGGCAATACATTTCCCGACCGTTCCGCGCGGATATGTTGGCAACAACACGACCTTAAAGCAATTAGCTCAATTTTAGTATTTTAGAACTCAGCTAAAAATCAAATGATCACCAGACTCATTGTATTGATGTCCATTCTTCTCATGGCGTGTCAGGCAAAAGTAACACGAGAGACCCCAAAAGAAGCAACAAGCATTCCGTTTGTCATTGACAAGGCCGCTCATATTAAGCGCCTTATTAATTCTGTTGGCTTTGTGTCACTTCCCTTCAACTACGATGTATACAAAAGCAATCCAGAAACCAGATTCTCTATAGACCGAAAGACAGTTGATCTACTTGGTTTTGACTACGGACCTATACAAGGCGTGCTGCCAGATACTTCCAGCCATTATGTTTTCCTGCACTATGTCATTGGTGACTCCGTGTATCCGATACTAAACTCCTTCGACAAAAATGGAAACAAAATAGATCAACAGGGCATTGGAGTTTGTTATTGCAATGGAGGCGGGCCTATCGCCAGACAGGATGAATGTACAGACGTGGTCACCATTCATCGCGACTTAACCATTGAAGCATTTTACCGCTTCAGGGGCATCTTACAACCAGATTCTCAACCGGGAAAGTACGTCTGTGAGCAAAGGACAATCGCAGGCAGAATAACGGGCGATGGCCGAATCGAGCTCAAAAAGAGCGAAATGCAGGACTGCTCAAAGAAGTAAGCCGACAACTTTAGATTTCAGCGTTTACCTTAGATTACTCCACGTCACCCTCCCCTCACGTACCGTGAATCGGGGCAAAAAGTTATGCTTTGAGTCAACATTCAGGCCCGGCTCAAGAACAATCCACCATTCCTTATTATCCGCTTTTAACTCAACGGATGAAAGGAAGTACATTTTCCTCAAATCATTCACGCTCCTGTTGTCCCCGGCCAATGCAAAGGACTCATGCAGGTACTCGTACAACATGAGCATGAGCTTGTCATGGCTTTGAGCAAAGTCGGCAATCAGATTCACCTGCATTGTCGAGGGCGGTTCATGGTCTTTTACATGGATCGTCAATTCCACTTCATGGTCAGGGAAAATGTTTCTGACCCGCCCAAACCAATAATGATCCTTCCCTTTGCGGAAGAATTTCAGTGTCCCAAATTTGTCCAATGTGATTTCTTTGAGCATCTGAAGCTTTTCTCCTGTCTTCTACCGGACGTCACAATCTCTCAATCCACCACCGCCCGCTGATCTTTGGTATTTCAACCACGTGTCCATGGACACTTCTGAAAGTCGGCTCCATCACCCAGGTGCCCTGTAGTCGGGTATCGCTGGTAATTCGTGCCGAATAAATAATGTCCGGATGGGGATCATCTCCCATGATCATTTTACCATTGTCACTAATGAGTGTCTTCGGATACTTCTTAACAAACACCAACTCCGCTCCCCTTACCCTGCCATAAACTTTCGCAGGAAAGTCAATCTTGCTTACTTCCGGGTCATCCTGGCAAATTCCGGTGAAGAATTCCGCGACACCCGCATGCTTGAGCCGAAGAATAAAGGGCGTTGCTGTTTTCACTATAGCAGGGTCCAGCCTGTCCTCATAGACATATTCACCCTTCCAGATTCCAGCAAAGTCAAAATTATCAGTCATCTTAATCAGGTATGTACAAGTGATGTTGCATAGCTATGCACTCGTTTTCCTCATTGCATTTAGTTTCCTGTTCGTTGCCGTCTGAGAAATAATGATGATCACCGGCACAATGATTTCAGAACCTAAATAGGTCAGCCAAAGTGAACCTGGTTCCGGGAGTCCTACGATTTGCATGGAAATAAGTCGGCCTGTTCCACCTAATAGTCCGCCGAGGGCCAGCAAATAAACCAAGGTGTTTTGATTGCGAATAGTTATAGCTGTCCACAAGGAGATTATTCCACAGGCCAGGTAAATACCCGCCAGGAATCGATGGATGTTGTCTAACCGGGGTGATGTATCGGGTTCTCCCAGATACATCTGTAGTGTCCCGCCAAAAATGGCAATCGCTGCAAATAATAAAATGCAGATTTGTGTGATTCTTTGGCTTAGTAAAAGGCTCCGGTTATTCATATCATCATGCTTCATGGTGTAAAATTTAGTCGGTCACAGCAGTGGAATTGAAAGTTAATCATCTGTACACATTTTTATAGGGTAATGCGATAGAAATACAGTTCCCGCAGAGAGCGCAGAGGGAATGCGCGCAGAGAAACTCAGAAGAATGAAAAACAAGAATAAATAACCGCAGAAGCACCTTCGGTGCGCTATCATCGAAAAATTCCGCGTCATCAGCGGTGCATTGAATCAGCGTGAATCTGCGGGAAGTTCTGGGTTATGCATTTTATATACCGTCCTTACACCAGCTGAATCGTGAATATGATTCCCGTTATGATAAGGTAGACCACAACTATTAATATCACCCAAATTATAAGTTTTGTACGCCAGTCAGCTGATTTCGTGTCTTGTGTCGGTTTAATTAACTCTGCCCTCGATTTGTTGGTCAATTCGATATACTGGCGTTCGATGAGGTCGTCAAACCAGGGCAACTCTTCTCCTGCCAGATTGCGGGGTCTTTCTTTATTGTTATTAATTACATCCAGGAGTTCTGCAGCAAAGAGTTTAAGTCCGTCTTCGTTTGCTTTCACACAAAACTCATGAGGTGCCACATCTTCAACTATTCCAAAATACGCATTGTCATGATTAACCGATTCTCTTAACCGAGTCAAGATTTCGTCAAGCTGGTCTTTTGTCATAGCTTAGTTTGGTTTACAAGTCCTGCTACAATGAAATGTATCCTTCTATTCTCACGCCCAATTAATCGCTAACCTTTTACCCAGTCGCCAAGTTGGTGACAACACCACCCTCAGGCATATTGTACGGAGGTTTAGCACAATTACAGATCAATTCTTTAGTTCATTGTATAACTTCTCAATATCCAATGTCTTATTCGGATTCAGGGTCAGTGTTTTGGCAATGGCTACCAGCCTTTCCCGCAGGATCTTCTCCTTCTTACCTGTTTCTACAGGACCATTCATGATCAACATCTGATCGAAGACAATTGTTACCAGATATACCTGGCTGTCAATATTGCCATCGCCCTTGGGCATCTCGTAGGTCCAATAAAGAAATGACCGACCTTCCAGGTCAACCAATTCTGTCCGATCTTTCAGATCAGACTTCAGTTGATCCTTCGCCCATTCCTTTTCATATTCCTTCCACGCCAGCAAATACTTCTTCCGTGTGTTGGTATCCAGGTCATCAAAATCCAGTTTCTGCTGAAACGGCAACAGATTTATCTGCATGATCATATTGTCCACCCTCACGAAACCGGGCTTTTCCAGAGGGGTCACTGAAGGAGACTCCAATTTCAAGGTGAGTGAATTGTTCTGGCCATTAAACACCAGCAATGCACCATACTTAGCCTCTAACAAGGCGGCATCAAATTGCTCCGCTTTATACTGACCGAGTGCCAAACACGGGGCTAATAACAATAATCCAATCAAGTTATTTCTCATATGGAATCAACGAAATATCCCTTTTTGGTTTAATTTAATTGAAACTAACCAAGTCATTTATGCTTCCAAAATCATACATCTTTGGGTGTAGTTCGCCCACCAGCATGAATCCACGTATCAAGTTTGTTATCCACCTCCATAGCCAACCGATCCCAGTCATCGGCATTGTCAAATGAAAATCCCTCGTAACATCCCAGGAACCCTGCTATCTCCTTTTCCAATTCCCCCTGCTCACCCCAAATATTCTGAACAGCCAAATCAAGTCCACTATCAGCCTGGTAAATGAATTTCGATTCGATATCTCCAAGCGGGAATTGCAGATTTGCAGCATAAATTACCTCCATTCCCTTCTTATAATCTACAGCCTTCGTTTTTATCAGGCCCCAGGTGAGTCCGATGATCGCGCGTCCTGTTGACAAGGACCTGGTCTCTTCCATGAAGCTGCCTAATAAATCGATGACCTCATTTGTTGTCTTTGTACCTGTCAGTGATAATCCAATCAAATAGTCATCAGGTTGATCAGCCGCTGCAATTTCCTTGTCCGCCCACCGAACAACCTCGCCCTTGTCAAGCAGACCATGGCTAAGAAATTCCCTCAGCACTGAAATGAACTCGCTCTTATTTCTTGTCGGATTGGTCATCTCGTCTTAACTAACATAAAGGCAAATTTCATTTTTTCCGCTTAATCAGCAATGCTCAGCGATTCATTCCATTAGGGTTGATCTGCGGCTCATTTCTTTTGTCGTAAAGTTTCACGGCGGGAACCATTGGTAAAAATATATTTCCCGCGGAGAGCGCAGAGGGAATGCGCGCATGCAAGGCAAGAAATAAATAACCTTAGAGGCACCTTTACATTTAACATTTTACATTGGATATTTAGCCTTCCGCTCCAGGTTAATGTTCTGCGGGCTCTGCGTCTCCCTTCGCGATCTCTGCGTGAACCATTAGCAGAAATACATTTCCCGCAGAGACCGCAGATGAAATGCGCCGCAGATCCACGCAGAAAATGCAAAACAAGAATAAATAACCGCAGAAGCACCTTCGGTGCGGTGTAGGCACTTCTACATTTATCATTTTACATTTAACGTTTTACATTGAAAATTTAGCATTGGGCATCCATGCAATTTCATGAGCAACAATCATTAACGTTGCGGTCATAAACATGCCACTCCGCTGGGGTTGGTGGTGCAGGGGTGGTTATTTTGCTAGTGACATTTTGCCCCTCTGGGGCTGGTGCGATTAACCAAAAATCATTCATCAGTGCGTTCTGCGTCTCCTCAGCGATTTATGCGGGAACCATTGGTACAAATACATTTCCCTCTAACATCGCAGATTGTAGTGCCACATCAACTTCAATCAATAATCCAACTGATTCCTATTCAACATGACTATGACGATAAATATATAGCTCATTGCATTCCCGACCAGCAAGGGCCAAAATAATCTTTGGACCGTTTCTCCATACATAAATCGAACGGTGAGCACTTCCAGGTACACGCTTCCCAGGCACATCAGCACGTAGGTGGCTACCCAGTTAATGAACCCGAACGTGGCATGAGGGACAAAATTGTCCGCCACCAGATGCCACAGCAGCATCGCCCACATCATGAAATATGTCCCCACCAGACCTGAGACCATATTGCCCACCAGCGAGGCCCATACTGATCGGCTCCAAGTAAACTCTAGGAAATATTTGATAACAAAGGTCTCCAGCACGATCGTGCCGATGATAACAACCCAAAACTTAGACAGTGCCGCCGTTACATAGATGGCCGGCCAGACCATATCGTTGAGTACAATTGCCATGATATCAAATCAAATCATATCACCCCAACCCTTTGCGCCTTTGCGCCTTCGCGGTGAAATTATTTCTTCTTTAGCTTATATCTCACATGCGTCGTCAGGTCGGACGGGATCACCTCTGCAATCTGAAAGTCATAGGTGTCTTTGCTCATCCCCTCGAACAGTCGAATACCACTGCCCAGGAAAACAGGTGCGATGTGAATATAAAACTCATCCACCAGACCGGCCTTCAGAAATTGCTGAATGGTGTTCGCTCCTCCCTGAATCCGAATGTCTTTTCCTTTGGCTGACTTCCTTGCTTTGTCCAATGCACTTTCAATTCCATCATTGATAAAGTAAAACCGGGTCGTCCCTTTTTGAATCCAGGGCTCGCGCTTTTCGTGGGTCAATACATATACGTCGGCTTTGTACAGGTCATTCGGCCAGGCAACTTCCCCTTCTTCAAACATGCGCTTGCCCATAATGAACGCTCCGGTTCGTGCGATTACACTCCGGATCAAATCACCTTCGAAATTATCTTCCTTACCGCCTTGCATGCCCAGGTATTCCCAAAATGCTTTTTGGTTGAACATCCACATATGGATGTCGGCCGAAACGCCTCCCATGGGATTAGCTGGTCCGCGGTTATCTCCGGCAAAATAGCCATCAAGGGAGATTGCGCTGTCAAATATTATTTTGCTCATAGCATTTCTCTTTTAATTAGGATTGTTCACGCATCAAATCTATCCTATCGTTGAATACCGGCAATGTCATAAGAAATTTATAATAACTGAAATCAGTAAAACCCGTGTCAGCACTTTTCATATTTGACATTGGAAACTTGCATAATGCACCATTTGCGGGCTCTTCGTCTTTTTATGAGTTTCAGTGGGAACCATTGGCAGAAATACATTTCCCGCGGATATCGCAGATTGAATGCTCGCGGATTAACGCGGAAAAAATACAAACAAAGAAAGATACCGCAGAAGCACCTTCGGTGCGGGCACTTTTGCATTTAACATTTTACATTGGAAATTTAGCGTTTGGCATTTGGCATGCCTTTACAATTTCAAGAGCATCTACATTGACGATCACAAACATGCCACCCCGCTGGGGTTGGTGGTGCAGGGGCTGGTTATTTGGCTATTAACATGTAGCCCCTCTGGGGCTGGTGCGATCGACCGAAATTCATCCATCAGCGCGTTCTGCGTCTCCTCAGCGAGTTCAGCGGGAACCATGGGTGGAAATACATTTCCCGCAGAGAGCGCAGAGGGAATGCGCGCGGATTAACGCGAAAAAAAACAAACAAAGAAAGGATACCGCAGAAGCACCTTCGGTGCCACGACATCGGAAAATTCCGCATAAATCAGCGGGGTATTTTATCAGCAATGATCTGCGGGAGGTTCATTTTCTTCTGTGTCTCTTTCGAGAGTTCAGCCTGCCTGCGCGTAGCCCGAACTTTCGTGGCGAAGGCACGGCGAGAACCATGCACTTTTCTTTTAATTCAGCCTGACCTCGTAGTAGCCAGTGTAGTACTGGTGCTTTTCGTCCGTAGCGAAATCGTCTTCCTTACCAATTACCAACTCATTATTCTTCCATGAAATAATCTCAATATAATCACTGGGCCGTTGGCCTTTGTCAAGAATGATGTAGTTCCCGTCCTCAGAGAGCCGCCACGTAGTTTGCCAAAACAGCCGGGAGTCATCCAGCATCTCAAAAACAAAGTCATCGCGAAAACGGAAGGAGACTTTCTTATCCATCAGATTACGTTTGGTGATCACCGTGGTATCACTGAGATGGAAACGGGAAAATATTTCAAGATCCGAGTCTTCTGCCTTATCCATGGAATTTACCTGATTCAAAACTTCACGGGTGTTCCATCTTCTTTGAGCAAGATACCTGACGATGGAGTCAGCAAGTGCCGGGTCAACTTTCTTCAGCCGGCACAAAGTGAATGGTCGTTGGTTCCCCAACATCAAGCATTTCAGGGTAAGGGAGTCCTGGTCGACGCCGGCCACCTGAAATACATACATATCCGATTCCCAATACGATAAGGTCAGAAACCACTCCTCCTGAACCCGCTTCAAAGACCACTTTTCCCTTTTCTGGTATTTGTATTTCTTTTCCCTGCGATGTGTTATGGCCACGCCCGGAAAAGGTCGTAGTTTCCATTTCTCAGCAGTAAAATCAATGCGCTGGCTAATCCAATCATCCTCCCCATATCCATTCAGGAACCACGCGCTTCCGGCAAGTTCCAGTCCGTTCAATGCCGGCTTAAAATCTGCTATGGGGATAAACCGGGTTCTTGTACTTATTTTCTTATAATCAATTACCAGACTGTCCGGCGATGCAAAGTGAATTTTTCCGAAACGCTCAACGCTCAGATTGACTTTATTCAAGTCAAAAGTAAAGAGGGAGTCCGAAAAGATCGAACCAACGGTGCCGGTGTTCTGTTTTATATCGAGAATAATCCCCTCCATGGATCGGTGCCCACCCCGCCCCATCCTTCCAAGCGACCGGGATTCTACGGCAATCCATCTTTTGGGGAATAGGTCATAGTGGCCACAAGCTCCAAGCAACAATCCGGATAGTAGAAATAGAAAGAGTATTCTCATAAGATAAGGCAAAAGCATAGTCCACTCATCATATACTCGTGACTTGAATATAAGAAAGTTGGTGAAAATACATTTCCCGCCGTGCCTTCGCCCCGAAAGTTCGGGGCTACGCGCAGGCAGGCGGATATCGCAGATTGAATGCGCGCGGACTAACGCGGAAAAAATACAAGCAAAGAAAGATGCCGCAGAAGCACCTTCGGTGCGGGCACTTTTACATTTATCATTTTACATTTAACGTTTTTCATTGAAAATTTATCATTTGGCAATTGGCATTGGTCATGGCGTTGCAATTTCAAGAAGCCCCTACATTTGACGGTCATAGACATGCCACCCCGCTGGGGTTGGTGGTGCAGAGGCTGGTTATTTGGCTATTGACATTTTGCCCCTCTGGGGCGGGTGCGATCAACCGAAATTCATGCATCAGCGGGTTCTGCGTCTCCTCAGCGATTTATGCGGGAACCATTGGTACAAATACATTTCCCGCTGATAACGCAGATTGAATGCGCGCAGATCAACGCGGAAAAATACAAGCTAAAAAAATCGATACCGCAGAAGCACCTTCGGTGCAGGCACTTTTGCATTTAACATTTTACATTGGAAATTTAGCGTTTGGCATTTGGCATGCCTTTAAAATTTCAAGAAGCACCAACATTGACATGCCACCCCGCTGGGGTTGGTGGTGCAGGGGTGGTTATTTGGCTATTAACATGTAGCCCCTCTGGGGCTGGTGCGATCAACCGAAATTCATGCATCAGCGGGTTCTGCGTCTCCTCAGCGAGTTCAGCGGGAACCATGGGTGGAAATACATTTCCCGCAGAGAGCGCAGAGGGAATGCGCGCAGAGAAACGCAGAAAAAATACAAAACAAAAAAGATACCGCAGAAGCACCTTCGGTGTGGTGCAGGCACTTCTACATTTAACGTTTTACATTTATCATCTTACATTGAAAATTCAGTGTTTCGTTCCAGGCATCACGCACTGCGTATTCTGCGTCTCCTCCGCGGCCTTAGCGGGAACCACCTTTCTGCGGGAACCCAATCAGTAATGGAATCGCGCCTGAATAATAACCAGCAACCGGTTTGAACCTGTCCCTTGCAACCGATACACCAGCCGGTGCTCTTCCGTCACTCGCCTGGACCAATAGCCAGCCAGACTTCCCTTCAACGGCTCCGGCTTGCCCTTGCCCTTGAACGGATCGCGCTGTATTTCTTTGATCAGGTCATTGATCCGCGCCAGGACCTCTGCATCATGTTCCTGCCAATAGAGATAATCCTCCCAGCCGTGGTCTGTAAAAGGAGTCTGCATTTACTTCCTGACTTTCGGTTTCTTCTTGCGGGGTGATTGCAATGGCTTGTTTTCCAGACCTAGTTTATGCTTGGTCACATTCCCGGAACGATCCTGCCCTATACTTTCCAGCAACCGCTTGGTATTGGTCCGGCTTGACATCAGATGCGTCGTCTCTTCCATGGCGTTGTACTGCTCCAGGGTCAGCACTACAAAGTCGCGCTTTTTCGGACCTGTGAGAATCAGGATATCCTGATCATCTTCAATTTCCTGCAGGCGCTCTTTCATCCGGTTCCGGAAATCGGTGATCGTGGCTGTTTTCATACAGGCTTTGTTTGGATCAAAGTAAATTCATTCGACTCATCAAACGTACAGAAAAACGTACATTTTAATACGGGGGTAAAAGGGATTAGGGATTAGGGGTTAGGGATCAGAAAATGAGGATTGGGGATCGGGAATGGGGAAAAGGTTATAGCTAACACTTGGTGTGCTCGGCGTCTTCCTCAGCGGCCTCTGCGAGAACCCCTAACAGGTCCAAATTCAGGCCAAATTGACCCCTTTTTGAAGAACTATAGAATCTTTATTGTTCTTGTTTAGAATGGTTCTAAATTGGCTCCAGAATCAAACGGATACCAAAATGATACCCCTTAAAGAAGCTACCAGCATAAAACACAAGCAGGCAGAGCGGATGCCGTTCAACGTAAGGATGTTCCGCGGACAACTCACAAAAGACCAGTACGCCTTGTACTTGAATCAGCAACTACTGATCTTCCAGACCATCGAGAAACTGGGACTGCCAAACCCCAGCCTAAGTCGTGTCGCCGCGATCCAGGCCGACCTCGCCGAACTAAAGAACGGCGGTCACGCCAGCACCATCGTTCTGGATGCAACCCGCTCCTATGCCGACTACCTGGCATCCATGACCTACGAACAAGTACTTCCTCACATCTACCTCAATTATATGGCCCTCATGTTTGGCGGGCAGATGATGAAGAAGAGCGTGCCCTCGTCCGGGAAGATCTATGACTTTGATAACGTACAGGAGGCGATCCAGTCCATACGCGCCGTGCAACAGGATGCATGGGCGGATGAAGTGAACAAAGGATTTGATTTCAACATTGCGCTGTTCGAGGAACTGGAACTTCATTGCGTCAACCAACCACAGGGTGCATGGAACTCATGAAAGACCTCGGACTGTTTGGTTTTCTTTTCTTTCTGATAAAAGGCATGGTATGGCTGGTGCTTATTGCACTGGCCTACTACGGCCTGATCAGCAAGGAACAGGTACAGCGCATTCGCGCGCGGTTGCGTTTTTGGAAAAAGAACGGCGCGACGGAGAAATAGAAAAATACAGTTCCCGCAGATAACGCTAATTGAATGCGCGCAGAGCAACGCGGAGAAATGCAAAACAAAAATAAATAACCGCAGAAGCACCTTCGGTGTGGTGCAGGCACTTCTACATTTAGTATTTTACATTCAACACTACTTTGCGCGCTTTGCGTCACTCCTCAGCGGCCTCAGCGAGAACCATTGGAGTAAATACAGTTCCCGCTGAGAACGCAGAGGGAATGCGCGCAGAGTCACGCGGAGAAATTCTGGGCAAGATAAAAAACCGCGGAGGCACCTTCGGTGTGGTGCAGGTACTTCTACATTTAACGTTTTACATTTATCATCTTACATTGAAAATTCAGTGTTTCGTTCCAGGCATCACGCACTGCGATTTCAGCGGGAACCATTGGCACTGACACGTAATTAGTTCTTCAGAAACTCCTGTTTCTCATTCTCCTCCAAATCAGCAAAGTTCTTTCTCATGACATAGGAATAATTGAAATGCAAAGTAGTACCTGACGTACCCGCCTGCGGAACCATCGTAGCCTGATCGAGTTCCCAACCGAGCTTGGACATGAAATTCAATGCATTCACCATACCATTGATTTTTACTTTCTTCCCCGATGCGTCATTCATGATCCGGTTTTCGTACTGCTTCATGTTGTCCCCAAAAATAACCACCACTTTCGACACCGATATGGTCGACAAATTATCCATGGAAACAACCTGACAGTAGACAAACTTGGGTTGTTGTGCGTAGCCTGCATTGGTTGCACCAACGAAACACATCAGAAAAATAAATAGGATCTTTTTCATATGCGAGGGGTTAGGGGTTTCAACAGAATTACCACCAGGAATATCCGGATGACTAAACTAAGTTAAAAAATTCCGGGCTCATTCAATCCATTAACTATTCGTCCACCTCTGTAAGGCTTCGGCGGACTCCTCCGGTATGACGGTTGACTTTAGGGTGTTCTTTCATTTCTCAACTCCCTCCTTTTTACGTTGGCTGTGTTTGACTATCTCAGGCCAACCACAATCAGACTTATAATTAACACAAACCTAACTCCTATCACCTAACACCTATGATCTAATCCCCTAATCCCCTAATCCCCCAATCCCCTATTCCCTCACCTCCACACCGGAATCCCCCGCATCGCCTGCCACAATAGAAAAGCAGCGAGTAACCCATAAACAACGGCAACGGCTATCACACCATTGGTCGATCTCACTACATAAAACGCCAGCAACGGCAATATCTGTAAGGCATGCATACCGATGAAGTGTGCGACGCGCAGATCGCCGTGTGTGACGGACCAATTCAACAGAGGCAACCCAGGTGTACCATCGGGAGCGCCAATGGTGTGCGATAATTTTGCGCCCATCATACCGCCCTCAAAAGCAAAGATCACGAAGAGCACGATGCCTAATCGTATCGCCCATACATATTGAATGGGCAGTTGCGGGAAATCAGTTGTGAAGAACAGCCAACCGATATAGGCCGTGTAGATGGTAAAAATCGAGATCGCCGCTCCCATCAGGGAAAACATTACTGAATTAAAGGCAGTGCTGATATTAAAATGGGACAGCTGTCCCTGCGATGCCTTCAGGCTGATATATCCCACCTCGAAGACAAACACAACCACTGTCACCCATACAAATCCATCAATTCCTTTCGATGGGGTGAGATAACCAATGTACCACGCCAGGGTCCAGACCAGGATCGCGGAACTCAGAAAGAACTTGAACGGCTTGATCCACGCATTGATGTTATTGATCTGCAGACTGGTGGTCATCCACAACACGGCTGTGATAGCCGTGCCGGCAAAACATATCCAGCCAAAGTAGTATAACACCGCATTGCGGCTGAGGAGTTCGGTAAAGAAGTATTTCATAGTATCAGTGCAAACTTAAAGATACTCCACCCAATAGTTCCTTGTTTTGGCCGTTCGGATCACGGTGAACAACAACAATCCGATCGGACCGAGCATAAACGTGAGGAACAAACAAGGCACGAGGATCAGGTGCGGGATGTTGTGCTTCTGCCCGCTGTTCAGGATATACAACCCAACCATCAGGTCAAACGCCAAATAATGTACCCAACCTACCAGCACCGCTTCGGGTTGGGTGAACAATGACATTACGCCTTCCAGCGAACCGAAGCTGGACAGGTCACCGGGCTTCAGCGTGCGCGATACGATCACCGTATAGATGATGGCAAACAGGATGATCACTACCGACTGCACCACACGTCTGGTCCACACATTGCGGGGCAGGATGACTATCGCAATCCAGCTGAACATGGCCAGGGAGTTGCAAAGGGAGAAGAGGGTGCTCATGAAAATCGGGGTTGTGTTGGGTTCATTTATTTGTCCATCCGCAGGATCTTCTCCATGGCGCGGCCTTTGGCGAGCTCGTCCACCAGCTTGTCGAGGTACCTGACTTTTTGCGTCAGCGGATTGGCGATTTCCTCCACGCGGTAACCACATATGACGCCTGTGATCAGTCGCGCCTGCTTGTTGAGTTTGGCTTTCTTAAAGAAGTCTTCAAAAGTGGCCTTTGATTGAATCATTGCTTGTAATTCCTTTTCGCTGTACCCGGTGAGCCACTGCATCACCTGATGCAATTCTTCCTTTGTTCTGCCTTTCTTTTCCACTTTCGTGACATAGTGCGGATAAACCGATGAGAAAGTCATTGCGGCTATTCGGGCATCGTGGTCGTTGGGTTTGTTCATGGGGTATAGTTCGATGTCTTCCTATGGTAGATTCTATGAGAGGCAATTTAATTCAAATGAAGGATGTAGGGAAATATGGTTCCAGAAGAAAGTATTGAGGAGGAAATGAATACAGCTCCCGCAGATTAACGCAGATTGAATGCGCCGCAGATTTTTTCACCGCTATGGCGCAAAGGCGCTATGAATTCCTTGCGCGCTCAGCGTCCCCGCGGTTAAGGATTAAAGGACTTAACGGGAACCCTCAACAATCCTCCGCTTCTGCCGTACATGATGCCTCAGGTGCATGTCCGCAAACTGAAACCAATCCTGCGCGCTGAAGTATCCAAATCCAGGATGACGGGTTTTTCCATGATGGGTTGCCACGGCTATTTCTTCAGCCATCTGTTCCATGGCGGACCTGATGTCCATGAATCCTTGCATCAATTCCATCTTACTTTCCGGCTGCCGCATGGTGGCATGCGAAGGATCACCTTCAATGCGGATATCCGGGAAGGCATTGTTGCGAAACATTTCTTTTGCTTCGGAAGTCATCTTTCCGTCAGCGTGATTGTTGCTCACTAAACAGAGACGGATTTGCTCGACATAAAATCGGGTATCAGCTATCAGGTGCATATAGAGTTGG
>DNZD01000311.1 GCA_003504855.1 Cytophagales bacterium | reverse complement strand
AAATATCTTTGGGGGAAACGTTCAATGCTTCCGCGAGAAATGCGCGGTAGCGAGCCGTATCGAGAATACCGGCCATACCCATCACCCGCGTACGGGGGAATTTCGAAGTCAGGTGAGCTTGGTACGTCATCACATCCAACGGATTGGATACAACGATAATGATGGCGTTGGGAGAATGTTTTACTACATTTTCCGTTACGGTCTTTACAATGCCGGCATTGGTTACTATTAAGTCATCACGGCTCATGCCAGGCTTGCGGGGTAGTCCGGACGTAATCACGACCACATCCGACTTGGCGGTACGGGCATAATCATTGGTTGAGCCCGTCGTACGGCTGTCGTACATATTGATCGGGGCCTTTTGCCAGATATCCAGGGCCTTGCCTTCCGCCAGGCCTTCTTTTATATCAATGAGAACAATCTCGTTGACTACTTCGCGCGTAGCCAATACATCAGCACAGGTGGCACCCACATTTCCGGCGCCGACAACAGTTACTTTCATGGGACGATAAGATTAGGTGAAATGATTATTCGAAAGGACGTGAATTCGGGGCGCAAGTTATTAATCCACCCATGAAAGAAAAATGACTAAGATCATTTTAAGTCGATCGCCTCAAACACCAAAACGGATCGGGTTTCTGAGGTCACTTTGTACCGGTCATCAACCCGGAAACCCACCACCCATACAATGGAACCGGCTGACTCCAGCACCGTAACCACGTTCTTACGGTTTCGGGATACCTTTTCATCGATCAGGAAATCACTCACCTTTTTCCGATGGCCTAGTCCCAGCGGCACAAAAAAATCGCCGCTCCGCCACTTCCTCCACACCAGTGGAAACTTCACCCGGTCAGCGTCAACCACGGCGCTGTTGGCATCCCGATTCAGCCGTGTATCAGCCGACCTTTTCACCGTAAGTTTCCAGGGCCCCAGCGCTGCCTTGTCTTGTCCTTCTTCCAGCAGGATTTCGTGCGACCACTCTTCCCGCGGTGATACGATAATTGCTTCCCGGTCAACTACTGCCAGGTGCGTGTCGGAAAAAAACTGACTTCCGGAAGTTCCCTGCAACGACGATACCATCTGTTGGCAGCGATCCAAATCAAATCCCCAGGGCCGCAACCATTCATAGCACACAAACGCCGGATTGTCCAGCATGGAAAGCAAGGTCTTGTCGATGAAAAGATGATTGCCCTCCTGCCGCGTGATGGAATCCCTCAGTTGGCCAAGACCTCGTTGCATCATTTCATAACTGCCCCGCATCTTCTCCAGTCCGCTTTCAAAGGTCACACCCGCCGAGGGATTGATCTCCAGGATATGGGGCATGATTTTGTGCCGCACATAATTGCGTTGGTAATTATCCGTATGATTGGTCGCGTCCTCCACCCAGGTTATCTGTCGGGCGTTTGCATAGGCAAGGATTTCATGTCGTGAAGCGAACAACAAGGGCCTGATAATTTTGCCATTGCGCATGGGAATGCCCGTCAGCTGATCAAGTCCGCCTCCCTTGATCCAGCGCATCAGCACAGTCTCCATGTTGTCGTCTCGTTGGTGTGCCGTAGCCAGCCAGTGGTACTTCTCTTGTTCAAGCAATTCATTGAACCACGTATAGCGAAGTTCACGGGCGGCCATTTGCGTTGACAGGTGATTCACTTCGGCATAGTTCTTGGTGTTGAAGTGCTGCCCGTAACAAACGATACCCAACGCTTGACAACGCTGCCTTACAAATGCCTCATCCCTTTCAGACTCAGCGCCCCGCAGCTGAAAATTGGCATGCGCCACGCCAACAGTATAACCGGCTTGTACGAAAAGATCGAGCATCACCATCGAATCCAGCCCGCCACTTACGGCGAGCAGAATCCGGTCGCCTGCTTCAGCCAACCGATGCCGGGAGATGTAAGATTGAAAAGCTTCGAGCACAGATCAAAATTATCAATAATCTGCTGTCTCACCGGCTTTTCTAACTTTGCGGCCGGATGAAAAGACTGTGCTTCATTTTGGTCCTGCTGAGCGGGATTTCCGGGTTTGCCCAGAAAAAGGTGACGCTGAAGCACGCCAATACCTTGTCGGGCTCGGTTGAAAACGGCGTGCGCAACGATTGGCTTATCGGTGAAGTGGTCTTTGAACAGAATGAGACCACCATCTATTGCGACTCTGCCATATTTGACCGGGCCAAAAATTTTGTAGACGCTTTTGGGCACATTCGCATTGTGGAGGGCGACTCCGTAACCGTCACAGCTTCACGCCTCACCTACGACGGCAACAAAAAAATAGCCTACCTCCGCCGCCAGGTTGTCTTTACCAAACTGAAAACGGCCACCCTGTACACTGAATTCCTTGATTTCGACAGGAAGAAAAACATCGCCACTTATTTCAACCATGGAAAACTGGTGGACTCGACCAATACGCTCACTAGTGTAAAGGGCTATTACAACCTCAACGCAAACCTGGCTTCCTTCAAGACCAACGTGGTTGGGGTCAACAAAGACTACACGCTTACGTCCGACACCCTGCAATACAACTCCAATAACAAACGTATTTACTTCCGGGCGCTGACCAAAGTAGAAGACAAAGAAGGCGGAGTGGCCTATTACAAGGAAGGGTACTACGATACCAAAATGAAACAATCCGACCTGGCCCAGGGTGACTTCGAAACTCCAGAGTACAAACTGACCGGCACGCGCTTGTTTCTAAATGACCTCAAGAAGATGTACCGCGCCCAGGGCAATGTGGTGATGACTTCAAAAACAGAAAACATGAAGATTTATGGAGACGAAGGTTACTACAACCGCGCCACCGGAATCTCCAAGGTGTATGGTCATGCCTATGCCGCACGGGTTTCTGATGACCAGGATACCCTGTTCATTTCAGCCGACACCCTGATGTCTGTTGAAAGCAAAGATCCTTCGAAGAAGCGACTGCTGGCGTATAACCATGTAAAGATTTTCAAGAAAGACATGCAGGGCAAGGCAGATTCGCTAGCCTACCAGGCCAAAGACTCTACACTCGTGTTCTATCGAGACCCGGTACTCTGGACCAGCGGCAATCAGATGACAGCCGACTCCATTCAGATATTGCTGAAAGACAAAAAAATCAACCGCGTTTACCTGATTGCCAACTCATTTGTCGTGTCGCAGGATACCCTATTGAATTTTAACCAGATCAAAGGTCGCAAGATGACCGCTTACTTTGCGGAAAAGAACCTGCATCACGTGGTGGTGGAAGGCAATGGCGAGAGCTTGTACTTTGCCCTCCAGGCCAAAGAAGAAGTGAAAGAGGACAAGACCAGTGAAAAGTATACGATCATGTCCGGCATGAACAAAATCGTCTGTAGCAACATGCGGATCAACTTCCAAAAGGGAAAAGTCAATAACATCAGTTTCTACCGGAAGCCTGATGCATCGTTTATTCCTCCCAAAGAACTCAAGCCTGAAGAGCTTCAATTGAAGGGCTTCATTTGGCGGGGCAAAGAACGGCCTACCCAAAAAGAAGTAACCCATAAGTAGTAGATCCCCCTCGCGCAACGGGAGCAACAAGAACTTATTGTCTTGCTTTCGTGGTTTTTTAGGAATTTTCTTTGAGTTCCTTTCGCTTTCCAGTATCTTTTCAGTTGGGTAATTCTGCTCATGACAAAACGAATTCTTCTTTCGTTCTTCCTGTTGGTCCTGGGGTTAGTAGCCCGGGCACAGACGTTCGACTGGGTCGATCGTCAGGACAGTTATCAGGCGGGATACGGGCAGAATTTGAAAATCCCCATTCGGATACGCAACACTTCAGACAAGCCACATTTCTACATCATCCGCAAAGCGCAGGGTGAAATTGGACTTAACCAGAAAGCCTATTTCTGCATCGACGATGAGTGCCTGGAGCCCGGTCTGGATCAGTTTTCCAAGCGCATAGAACCCGGCGAAACCCTTACTAACCTCTATTTTACAGTCGAAACAGGCCTTTCGAACGCAAACAATACCTTCCGTTTTGAAGTATTCCCTCGCGGAAACCCCGCCCTGGGCATGGAGCACACCGTCTCTATTGCAGTTGAAGAGAAGCCTGCCAAATCACTTGTTTTTCAATCCAGGGATATCTCTATCCACGATATCTACCCCAACCCCATTGCTGATCTGGCATATATCGACTATCGCCTCACTAACGAGACATTAAAAGCCAAAGTGGTGATTCACAACATTTTAGGGAGTCCGGTGGGGAGTTATGACCTGCCCGCCAACGAATCGAAAGTCAAGATTCAAGCCGATGAATTAGCATCCGGTGTTTATTTCTACACGGTTTACCTGGACAATATCGGCGTGCTGACCCGCAAGTTGGTAGTACGAAAATAGCCTTAATCAGCGTTTTGAGTTGGATTTCAGGAATGTGAGCCTGAATCGTATATTTGCGCCCTTGTTTATGCCTGGAAAACTGTTTACGCTTTGTGGGGTATTGGCTCTCGTGCTGTTGTCGGGTGCCTGCGGCAATTTCCGCAAGATTCAAAAGAGCGAAGACTGGCGTATTAAGTACGATGCCGGCCTAAACTACTACAACAAGAAAGACTACTACCACACAGCCATTCTATTTGAAGAGATTTTGCCCGTAGTGCGGGGGCTTCCGGAAGGCGAAAAGGTGGAATTTTATCTTGCCTATTGCCAATACTACGAGAAGACCTACTTGCTGGCATCCAACCAGTTTAAGACGTTCTTTGAAACGTACGGACGAAGTACATTGGCCCAGGAAGCTTACTTCATGTATGCCTACTCCCAGTTTGTGTCCTCGCCGGACTCAAACCTCGATCAGAAAAGCTCGCTGGAAGCCATGGCTGCCATGCAAAACTTCCTGAACCGCTTCCCCAACAGTACCTTCCGCGAAAAGGCAATTGAGGTAATTAATGCCAGTCAGCAAAAGCTGGAGGCCAAAGGTTTTGAAAATGCACGACAGTACCTCAAGATCAAGATGTACAAGGCAGCGGTGATCGCATTCGATAACTTCAAGAAGGCTTATCCGGACTCCAAGTACCTGGAAGAGATTGCTTACCTGAAGATTGTGTCGCAATACCGGTACGCACTGGCCAGTTTCCAGCACCTACAGACAGAGCGATACACAAACGTTGTAAATTACTATCAGGAATTTGTAGATGCTTACCCGAACAGTTCCTTTCTCAAGGATGCAGAGAAAATGTATTCAGAAAGTCAGGCGCAATTGTCTAAACTAAAAAGTATTAAACCCAATAAACCATCTTAATAATCATGGCAACCCAACCATCAATCATTACCCGCGATGTTGACAAGATCGCAGCCGGCACCGGCAACGTCTACGAATCTGTAGTGGTTATCTCCAAGCGAGCCCGTCAGATCGCTATTAACATCAAGGAAGAGCTTAACAACAAACTGGCTGAGTTTGCCACTACGGTGGACAACCTGGAAGAAGTGTTCGAAAACCGTGAGCAGATTGAGATCTCCAAGTTCTATGAGCGTCTCCCTAAGCCCACGACAACGGCATTGGAAGAATTTCTCGAAGGCAAAGTAATGTATCGTCGCCGTACCGAGGAACCCAAGACAGAAGCCTGACATGCTTTCGGGCAAGAAGATCTTGCTGGGGGTCACAGGCAGTATTGCTGCCTATAAAGCTGCACTGATTGTTCGCTTGCTGGTGAAGCAGCAGGCGGAAGTTCAGGTGATAATGACACCCGATGCCCGCAACTTCATCACGCCCCTTACCCTGGCTACCCTTTCGGGAAAACCAGTGCTAACTGATTTCGGAGATCACGACACCGGAACCTGGAACAACCACGTGGCCCTTGGCCTGTGGGCCGATGCCCTGGTGATCGCACCGGCCACCGCAAATACCTTGGCTGCCATGAGCCATGGGATCTGCGATAACCTGCTACTGGCAACGTACCTCTCCGCCCGAAGTCCGGTGTTCTTTGCACCGGCAATGGACCTGGACATGCTCCAGCACCCCGCAACGCGGGAAAATATCAGTCGACTGCAATCCTTCGGCAATCACCTCATTACCCCCGGCATTGGCGACCTGGCCTCTGGCCTAACCGGCCCGGGGCGGATGGCAGAACCAGAAGAAATTATTCAGCACCTGGAATCCCATTTTAGTGGTTCGGGCCTGCTCAAAGGCAAGCAAGCGCTTGTAACAGCAGGTCCCACATACGAAGCCCTTGATCCGGTGCGTTTTATTGGAAATCACTCCACGGGAAAAATGGGCTTTGCCATCGCAGAATCATTAGCTAAACAAGGCGCACAAGTGCACCTGGTGACAGGCCCTACCCATCAGCAGGCTAGGCATCCCCGCATCAAAGTCCACGCAGTGACTTCCGCCGAGGATATGTACAACACCTGCGACAAATACTTTGATGCCTCTCAGATTATCGTACTGTCGGCAGCTGTAGCTGACTATCGGCCGTTGCATCGATCGGCACAAAAAATAAAGAAACAGGATGGCAGCCTCACCCTGGAACTAACCAAAACGGTTGACATCGCAGCACAACTGGGTGGTCGCAAAAAGGCTGGACAAATCATCGTTGGCTTTGCCCTTGAGACAGAACATGAAAAAGCCAATGCTGAGAAAAAACTCGTGTCAAAGAACTTTGACCTCATCGTATTGAATTCCCTCAACAATCCCGGAGCCGGTTTTGGTCACGATACCAATCAGGTTGAAATCCTGAGCCGGGGCGGTTCATCGGTGGTGGTACCCCTCAAAGCCAAAACCGCGGTCGCGGAAGACATCGTACAAGCCATCATCAAATTGCATGCGTAGGGGCTGGCTCATCGGATCGCTTCTGGTGCTATCGGCAATTGCCCATGGGCAGGAACTCAACTGCAAGGTGACCATTAACGCGGATCAGATTCAAACTTCAGACCGAAACGTATTCAAGGACATGGAGCGAAGCATCGCCCTGTTCATGAACAGCCGAAAATGGTCTACCGATATCTACAAGAACCATGAGCGTATCAACTGCGCCATATTCCTGAATATCTCACGGATGCCATCGATTGGTTCGTTTATTGCCAGCGCACAGATTACCGTGGCGCGACCTGTCTATAATTCCAACTACGAAACGGTGCTGATGAATTTTGCTGACCGCGAATGGGAATTCGAATATATCGAGTCACAACCACTTGAATACAACGATAACGCCTACATCAACAACCTGACATCCATGCTGGCCTACTATGCCTATATCATCCTCGGCATGGACTATGACTCTTTCGCAGAAAAAGGGGGTGATACCTACTTTCAAAAGGCATTGATGGTGGTTAACAATGCCCAATCCTCGAACCGACCCGGCTGGCAGAGCATTGGCAGTAACCGTAACCGGTACAACCTCATTGAAAACATCAATAACACCCAAATGACCGAGCTGCGCAAGAATACCTACCGGTACCATCGCCAGGCCCTCGACACGTTTGACAAAAACCCGGACGATAGCCGGCAAATGGTGTTGAATGTGCTTAAAAACATCAAGACCGTGTGGCAGATTTATCCCAATTCAATTTTTATCGTTTCCTTTTTCGACGCCAAGGCCAACGAATTGGTTAATATCTTTTCTGAAGGGAATATCGGGGTTCGGCGAGAGGCGTTTGACCTGCTGACGGCCCTGGACCCGAAGCGGAACATCTACCAAAAGATTATTTCTTCGAATTAATTCCTGTTATTTTTGGTCGGCTATGCTACAGCAACTGACCATTCGAAATTACGCCCTGATCCGGCAGCTGGAATTACGCCCATCCCCCCAACTTACGGTGATTACCGGTGAGACCGGTGCGGGAAAATCGATCATGCTTGGCGCGATTGGCTTATTGATGGGCAATCGTGCTGACACCAAGGTGCTGTGGGACGAATCCGAAAAATGTGTCACTGAAGGCATATTTGACGTCCAGCCTTATCGTCTCCGCTCCCTCTTTGAAGAGCATGACCTGGACTACCAGGATGAGACTGTTTTTCGCCGGGAAATAAGTCCGGGTGGCAAGAGTCGGGCCTTTATTAACGATACCCCGGTGACGCTCGATGTGATGCGCAAAATCGGTTCGAGGTTGATGGATGTTCACTCCCAGCATGAGACCCTGGAACTGGGATCTAATCGTTTCCAACTTAGTCTGATAGACAGTTATGCCGGACACGCCGCATTGCTGGCAGAATACCAGCAAGCCTGGCAACAGTTTTTGAGCAGCCGGCAGCAATATGAAGATCTTGCGGCAGAAGCTACCCGCCTGAAGACCGAATACGACTTCATCCGTTTTCAATTGGACGAGTTGCAAAAAGCGGAGCTGCGGGAAAATGAGCTGGAAGAATTGGAGTCTAACCTCGCCATCAGCGAACATGGTGAAGACATCAAGATGCGACTGAATCAGGCTTTGGCCATGTTGGGCCATGCGGAGACGTCGGCTCAATCGGTGC
>DNZD01000364.1 GCA_003504855.1 Cytophagales bacterium | reverse complement strand
ATCGGCATGGCCCACCGCGGGCGCCTCAATGTGTTGTCCAATATCCTGGGCAAAACGTATGAGCAGATTTTTACCGAGTTTGAAGGCAACATCAACCCTGACCTTACCATGGGCGACGGGGATGTAAAGTATCACCTTGGATACGCCAGTCACATCCAGACTCCTTCCGGCAATAAGATTTATGTAAAGCTTACCCCCAACCCCTCGCACCTCGAGGTGGTGGACTCATTGGTACTGGGATATACGCGAGGACAGATCGACGATGAGTACAAGGGTAAGTCACAAGCCATGGCCATCCTCATTCACGGTGATGCTGCCGTCGCAGGACAGGGTATCGTGTACGAATTAACTCAGATGTCTGGGTTGGAAGGCTATTCGACCGGAGGCACCATCCACTTTGTGATCAACAACCAGGTTGGATTTACCACCGACTATGAAGATGCGCGTTCTGCCATCTATTGTACGGATGTAGCCAAGATCATTGATGCACCGGTGCTGCACGTGAATGGAGATGACGCAGAAGCAGTGACCTTTTGTTCTAAACTCGCAGTAGAATACCGGCAGAAATTCGGAAAAGATATTTTCATCGACATGCTGTGCTACCGCCGGCACGGACACAATGAAAGTGATGAACCCAAATTCACACAACCGAAACTCTATAACATTATTGCCAAGCACCCGAATCCCCGGGAGATCTATGTCAAGAAATTGATAGAACGTGGTGATGTAGACGCCGCTTTGGCTGATGAAATGGATAAGAACTTCAGAAACCAGTTGCAGGACCGGTTGAATGAAGTGAAGCAGAAGCCATTGCCTTACAAGCCGCAGAAGTTAGAAGAAGAGTGGGAGCGGATGGTGCGCGCCAAGCCGGAAGATTTTGAGAAATCGCCGGACACCAGCATCAAGCAAGCCACCGTGGATAAAGTGGCCAAGTCGCTCATTACTATTCCTGAAGGTTTCAAGCCGTTGAAGCAAATTGAAAAGTTGTTGAAGGATCGCAAAACCGCATTCTTTGATGACAAGGTATTGGGATGGGCCGAAGCCGAATTGCTGGCCTATGGATCATTGTTGGCCGAGGGCACCCCTGTGCGCATGTCCGGACAGGACGTGAAGCGGGGAACATTCTCGCACCGCCACGCTTATTTCTTTGATGCCAACACCAACGAGCCCTATTGCGGACTGGATCATATCCAGGCGGATCAGCAGTCATTCCATATTTACAACTCCTTGTTGTCAGAGTTTGGTGTATTGGGATTTGAATATGGTTACGCCATGTCAAGTCCACATGCCCTGGTAATCTGGGAAGCACAGTTTGGTGATTTTGTAAATGGTGCTCAGGTCATGATCGACCAGTTTATCTCCAGCGCCGAATCCAAGTGGCAACGGATGAATGGTCTTGTGATGTTGCTGCCCCACGGTTACGAAGGACAGGGACCGGAACACTCCAGTTGCCGGCCCGAGCGATTCCTTCAACTGGCGGCCGAATACAATATGATTGTAACGAACCCGACAACCCCGGCCAATATTTTCCATTTGTTGCGCCGTCAGGTAACGTGGCATTTCCGCAAGCCTTGTATTGTTTTTTCACCTAAGTCGTTGCTGCGTCATCCCGCGGTGGTATCGCCGTTGAAGGAATTTACCAATGGAAGTTTCCAGGAGGTATTGGATGATGTCAATGTGGCCGCTAAAGATGTGAAGCGCGTGGTGATGTGCTCAGGAAAAATTTACTATGACCTGCTGGAAGCACAAGGCAAGAAGAAGGTAAAAGATGTAGCCATTGTTCGCCTGGAGCAGCTATATCCGTTCCCGGAAACGCAGATCAAGGCCATTATCAAGAAGTATAAATCGGCGAAACTGGTGTGGGCACAGGAAGAGCCAGCCAATATGGGACCCTTGTCCTTTATTCAGCGCATGATGCCCAAGCAGGAGATTGAATTTATTGCACGGAAGGCCAGTGCTTCACCGGCAACCGGCTACTCCAAAGTACACAAGGCAGAACAGGAAAAAATTGTCAACCAGGCCCTCGAAGGTTAGAACGCATTAAACCCTAATCACAAACTCATGGCTATTCAGGTAAAAGTGCCCGTTGTAGGCGAGTCCATTGCCGAAGTAACGATCTCCAACTGGACCAAAAAGGATGGCGACGTGGTGAAAATGGATGAGGTCCTTGCTGAGTTAGAATCAGACAAGGCCACCTTTGAATTGCCTGCACCACAGGCCGGGCGGCTTAAAATCGTTAAGCCACAGGGTCAGACCGCTAAAATCGGAGAGGTTATTTGTGAAATTGAAGCCGCAGAAGCGCCAGCCAAATCATCAACACCACCAGCAAGTGCAAGTACAGCAACACCTATGAAAGCAACAGGAGCCATTAAAGAAATGAAGGTGCCCACCGTGGGCGAATCCATCACCGAAGTAACCTTGTCCACCTGGATGAAGAAGGATGGAGATTATGTAAAGTTGGATGAAGTGATCGCCGAAGTGGAATCCGATAAAGCCACCTTTGAATTGCCGGCCGAAGCGAACGGTATCCTGCGCATCGTTGCGAAGGAGAAAGATACATTGCCGATAGGCGGGCTCATTTGTCGCATTGAAGTAACAGAAGGCGCGCCAGCCGCCGCCGCTGAAACCAAAGCTGCGAAGTCAGCACCAGCTGCATCAGAGGCCTATGCCGCGGGTCATCCATCACCAGCTGCCGCCAAAATTCTGGATGAAAAGGGAATTCCGGCCGGTCAGGTATCGGGAACAGGCGTGGGCGGAAGAATAACTAAAGAAGATGCTGCTCAGGCCAAGGCGGCACCGGCTGCAAAAGCAACCGCTGCAGCTGCACCAAGCGGACCCCCGGTAATAACCAGTGGAGCAGGTCGTGGTGAGCGACGCGAAAAAATGACTTCGCTGCGCAAGACCATCGCCCGCCGACTTGTTGCTGTAAAGAATGAAACCGCCATGCTCACCACCTTCAATGAGGTGGATATGAAACCGTTGATGGATTTGCGTTCGCGGTACAAAGATCAATTCAAGGAGAAACATGGTGTGGGACTTGGATTCATGTCCTTCTTCACAAAAGCCATTTGTATTGCCCTAAAAGATTTTCCGGCTGTCAATGCTTCTATCGATAAGGATGAAATCATCTACCACGACTATTGCGATATTTCCATTGCCGTGTCTACACCGCGTGGGTTGGTCGTGCCGGTTATCCGCAACGCGGAATCACTGACCTTTGCGCAAATTGAGGGAGAAGTCGTTCGCCTGGCTGGTCGCGGTCGTGATGGCAAATTGTCGATTGAAGAGATGACCGGCGGTACATTCTCCATTACCAATGGAGGCGTTTTTGGTTCGATGTTATCAACACCGATAATCAATCCCCCGCAATCGGCCATCCTGGGTATGCACAATATTGTGGAACGTCCGGTGGTGAAAAACGGAGAAGTGGTGGTGCGCCCGATTATGTACCTGGCCTTGTCGTATGATCACCGGATCATCGATGGTCGTGAATCAGTGAGTTTCCTGGTTCGGGTGAAGGAACTGTTGGAAGATCCGGGTCGCATGATCCTGGGTGTGTAAGGCGCTTACCTATTGATAGACTGAAATAGAATAATATGCAATACAACGTTGTGGTAATCGGCTCCGGACCGGGAGGTTATGTTGCGGCCATTCGCTGTGCCCAATTGGGTATGAAGACGGCCATTGTCGAGAAATATTCAACCCTGGGAGGTACTTGCCTCAACGTGGGTTGTATCCCCTCGAAAGCGTTGCTTGATTCTTCTGAGCACTTTCACAACGCATCTCACACATTCAAGGAACACGGGATTGACATTCCGGCTCCTAAGGTGAACCTGGCGCAAATGATTAAGCGCAAAGGTGAAGTGGTTAAGGCAAACGTGGAAGGTATTGCCTTCCTGATGAAGAAGAACAAGATAGACGTTCACACCGGTGTTGGGTCGCTGGTGGATAAGAACACGGTCCGCATCACAGCCGCTGATGGAAAGGCAACGGATATTACCACAGATAACATCATCATCGCGACGGGTTCGAAACCAACTGCACTGCCCTTTGCCCCATTTGACAAGAAGCGTATCATTTCGAGTACCGAAGCACTCGAGTTAAAAGAAATTCCCAAGCACCTGATCGTGATTGGTGGCGGTGTAATCGGAATGGAGTTGGGATCAGTGTATGCCCGCATAGGTGCTAAAGTTTCAGTGGTGGAATACCTTGATAGTCTCATCCCGACCATGGATGGTGCCCTTGGAAAGGAGCTGCAGAAGTCGATGAAAAAGCTGGGTATGGATTTCTACCTCGGTCACAAAGTGACATCGGTGGAGGCCATTGGCAACGATGTTGTATTGAAGGCTGAGCCGAAGAACGGGGGCGATGTCATTACCCTCAAAGGAGACTACTGTCTGGTGAGCGTGGGCCGTCGGCCTTATACGGATGGTCTGGGGCTGGACAAAGTCGGAATTGAATTGGATAAGGGTAAGATACCGGTGAATGATCACCTGCAAACCAAAGTGCCTAACATCTATGCTATCGGCGATGTGGTGCGGGGAGCTATGCTCGCCCATAAGGCGGAGGAAGAAGGTGTTCTGGTTGCCGAGCAACTGGCCGGCCAAAAGCCCCACATCAACTACCTGTTGATTCCGGGCGTAGTGTATACCTGGCCGGAAGTGGCGAGTGTTGGTTATACCGAAGAGCAATTGAAAGCGGATGGCCGTGCCTATAAGACAGGTAACTTTCCTTACAAGGCCCTTGGTCGTGCCCGGGCCTCCATGGACCTCGATGGATTTGTAAAAATTCTTGCCGACAAGAATACAGATGAAATTCTGGGTGTACATATTATTGGCGCCCGTGCTGCCGACATGATTGCTGCAGGCGTGGTGGCGATGGAGTACCGCGCATCGGCGGAGGATGTATCACGCATGTCGCATGCGCACCCTACTTATATGGAGGCAGTAAAAGAGGCTTGTTTGGCCGCTACGGGCAACAGGCCAATTCACATGTAACGATTGATCCTTATAAAAAAAGCCTCGCATTTTTTTGCGGGGCTTTTTTTATTACAAAGACAGGATGGCTACAGAAAGCGGGAAAGTACACCGGCACGGATGCCTACACCGGCTACAAATGGAATCAGGTATTCATGGAGATTTTGCGGCAGGAATGCCCAAGCCACCAGCACCAAGGCTGTAAAAACAGCTGTTGCCATAAAGTATTTGCGCAGCCAGCTATGTGATGATTTTCTGAAAAGGAGGATCGTCATCAGGTGGAATGGAATGGCCCATAATAAGTTAAAGTTATTTGCTGCCGCCTGATGGTCTGTAGCTACCCACAGCACAAATAACAATACACCCAGCAACCCCAATGCCGGAAAGAGAATGCCATCGAACCAAATCGATGCTTTCTTTCTGCGCCAGTCATAGATGGAAAGGGCAATCATGAATAAAAGGACTCCGCCCATGACCCACCAGGGATGTATCAGGGATGCTTTGGGTTCTTCCGGACGTGGTGTGTATACCGCAATTTTGCTGCGCACTGCTGGCACGGTAACGGAATCATGGCGGATGGTGGCATGATCAAAGCACTGCTCGAGGTAATCAGGCAGAAACATGTATTCGTAGGGAGTGGCCACTTTGTCCATGGGCAAACCCAGACAGATATCGATACCCAAATCACCCCAGGGTTGCTGGGTGAGGCATAAATCGGTAAGCTCGCGGATGGTTTTTTGACCGGTGATGAACGTGTAGTCGAAGTTGAGGTTATCACCCAGCACCTGAGCGATAACATCCCGTACGCGACTTGAACAGTTATTGTAGAAATAATCGTACCGGTAGGTTTCGTTGCCAGGCTGGGCATTCCATTCCAGATAAGTATAGATTGCCTGCTTCTCCTGCGCATTGAGGTTAAGCACCTGTTCGGTTACTGACCGGTTGTAGTAGATATAATAATCCCGGAAGTCAGGATAGGCGTAAACACCCAACTTGAAGTAAAGCAGTCCACGGGTATAATTGAGATAGAAGTTTGGTTGGTTGAAGTCAAACACACCGTAGTTGTAGGCGTCGTCAATGCCATTGATCGGGTCGTACACCCGAACGGCGGTGTGACCAAAAGCTGCATAGAGCTCACCTTGCCAGGGTCCGAGGGTGATGATTGATATTTCCGCCGATGGGGACAAATGGATCGGTTGTGACCATGCCGTGGCGGTGGTGCACCAAAACAAGAAGATCAGTATTCGTTTCACGCAGGTTGCGGGGTGAAATAGTTATCAGAAAGATAAAGACAATTCCTGAAGTGAGACTACTTTTGACGTTATGGCATCTCAATGGGCAGACGAATGGAGAATGGTATCGCTACAAACCCCTGCCCGGGTGCTGAATGCAGCCCGCATCTGGACGGGCTATCATCTCTCCAAACGCCTGCATCGGCCGGTTCAGATGGGAATGCCCATCAGTATTTCCATTGAGCCAACCACCTCATGCAACCTGCGATGCCCGGAGTGCCCCAGCGGCCTTCGCTCATTCACGAGACCTACAGGCATGCTGAAGCAGGATCTGTTTCAACAGGTTATTGATGAACTGGCTCCCACATTGTCCTACCTCACCTTTTATTTTCAGGGTGAGCCGTATCTCAATCCACAGTTTTTACCCATGGTACGGTACGCCTCACAACGCGGAATTTATACCGCTACCTCCACCAATGCACATTACCTGGATGAAGCGCGTGCGATGGAGACGGTGAAATCGGGCCTCGACAGACTGATCATTTCAATTGATGGCACCCATCAGGATACCTATGAAGCCTATCGCGTTGGCGGAAGCCTGGAAAAGGTCATTGCCGGTACGAGGGAGATTCTCAAAGCGCGGGAGGCATTGAAGTCAGCAACGCCCCATGTGGTATTTCAATTTCTGGTGGTGCGTCCCAA
>DNZD01000176.1 GCA_003504855.1 Cytophagales bacterium | reverse complement strand
CCGGTAGTTACTGGCCTTCTTTCGTACGGTATGTCAGGGGAAGTATTTCATGCGCCTCTGCTTAATGCTCATCCCGGGTTTGAATTGCGCACGATTGTACAACGCACCAAAAACACAAGTGCCGCGCGTTACCCTTCCATTCAAATTGCGCGCGCCGTTGACGATGTTCTGGAGGACAGCCAGATTGAGTTGGTAATTGTCAATACACCCAATAACACGCATGCTGAGTACGCCCGGCAAGCACTTAAAGCCGGAAAGCATGTAGTCATTGAGAAACCATTTACCATTACCCGGCGTGAGGCGGCGCAGTTGATTGCGCTGGCAAGAACACAAAAGAAAGTGCTCTCTGTTTTTCACAATCGTCGGTGGGATGGGTCGTTTCTCACCGTACAACATGTGCTGCGTTCCGGCGTGTTGGGTAAGGTGGTGGAGTTTGAATCTCATTATGATCGCTTTCGGAACACAATCAAGGCCGGATCGTGGAAGGAACAAGCGGGCCCCGGTACTGGCATCCTGTATAATCTGGGTTCGCATACGCTGGATCAGGTATTGGTGCTCTTTGGCAAACCAAAATATGTGACTGCCCGTGTTGGTGTGCAACGACCCGGCGGAAAGGCAGATGATTTCTACGACATCCGGCTTGAATACCCAGGCATGCAGGTTATCGTCAAGTCAAGTTACCTTGTCCGCGAACCAAGTCCCATTTTCAGAATCAACGGGGTTCAGGGGTCATTTGTCAAGTATGGTCAGGATCCCCAGGAAGAAGCCTTAAAGCAGGGAATCACTCCTGGATCAGCGGGTTGGGGAACAGAAACCGAATCATGGTGGGGCAAGTTGAATATCGACATGGGCGGAATTCCCGTCGAGGGAAAAATTGAAACAGTGCCCGGCAATTATCAGGCGTATTATGATAACCTGTTTGATGCTGTTCGCAAAAGCAAAGCCTTAATCGTAAAACCTGAACAGGCCATGATGGTGATTCAATTGATTGAGGCATCCATGAAGAGCAGCCAGACCCGACGTTCCATAAAATTCTGACCCGGATTGCGGGGTTGAAACCTGATCATTTTTGGGGATATTCACTCCATGATACAACGGCAACTGTTCATCGTCGGTATTTTCATGCTTTGCGTGATTGCTTCAAGGGCCAACTCGCTGTTAATCGTTATGGATGGCACCCAGCAGAATCACCTGAAGGCGTATGGTGTTGCCTTTGCCGTATTACAAAAAGACCTTGAGGTCGATTGGTTGTTGAACTACCGCGGTGGTAGTTTTCTGATTGACTATTCACCCTGGCTGGAAAGCGAATGCGTGGTGCGAGGCGTTACATTCGAAAGATTAAATGATGGCACTGTCAACATGCTGCTGAAGGATATTGCCCAGGCCAATAACAACCTGAACCTTGCACGGCTGTCCAAGTCACCACGCATAGCGGTCTATTCTCCCAAAAATGACCTTGTGGCTGATGAAACCGATGCCGTGATCACCGCGCTTGACTACGCCGAGATTCCGTACACCATCATTTATGATGAAGAAATACTCAAGGACCAACTTGCGCGATATGATTGGTTGCATTTGCATCATGAAGACTTCACCGGACAGCATGGTCGCTTCATGAGACGTGAATCAGCTGTCATTGAATCCAAGTTGCAGGAAGCCACTGCCCTTCAAATGGGGTTTGCCAACGTAGCGGCCATGAAGTTAGCCGTTGCCAAACGCATTAAAGCTTTTTGCGCAGGTGGCGGATATCTTTTTGCCATGTGCTCCGGGGCCGAGACGTTTGACATCGCCTTGACGGCTGAAGGCATTGACATTGTGGGAAGTGAATACGATGGTGATGATTCCGACGCAGATGCCCAGGATAAGCTTGACTTCTCCAGATCCCTGGCCTTTGAAAATTTTCAGTTGGAGGATGGTCGAAAGTTCTCAGACATTAATACCGGAAAGCCCGACTTCTTCGAGGTAAGCCGGGAGTATTTTCAGGTTTTTCGGTTCTCTGCCAAATGGGATTTGATACCAACATTACTCACCCAAAATCACGAATATGTAATCAAGGAATTCACAGGTCAAACGTCAGGATTTAATCCGGCGACCATCAAACCATCGGTGACGATTCTGGCGGAAAACAAAACGTCTCAAAATGTGCGATACCTTTATGGTGAAATGGGAAAGGGACACTGGACCTATTACAGCGGTCATGACCCGGAAGGCTCACCCGGGCGAAGGAGAAAGTCTACTGATTTGTCTTTGTATCCGCACTCTCCAGGATACCGGTTGATTCTGAACAATGTCCTCTTCCCTTCTGCGCGCAAGAAGAAACAGAAAACGTAACCAGGTATTTAAGCTATGAGTCATGCATTTATGCGGGAGGGAGATGCCGAATCCCTCGACGAAATCCGCCCGTCGGTTCATGCATTGTGCATGTTCCTGACACGCGAAAACAATGGCGTTGCTATTGTGGAAAGGAGGCAAATAAATGATGGCCAGGGGCGTACACTCCATGTGATGAGCAATGGACTTACCTACACCAAGGATGATCGCGGCCGTTGGATGGTGTATTCAGAATAAGCGGGAAGCAATCAGGTAGACAAAGATCACGAGCAGCAGGACCGCCAGCCATCTCCAGCGCGCTGGCACAGATGGGAATTCATAACCACAAATCGGGCAGACCTTTTCACCGGCTCCAATTTGCATGGCACAAGAGGGGCATTCCTTCTTTTTCATGGCTCAAAGATGCCATTTCATCGGGAAATTAGTACACTTCCTTTTCCGGGTTGCCGATCCATGCAATGCTTGTTTATCTTTGAACAAACAATTCCCTTATGAAACGCTTGTCTGTCCTTCTTTGTGTTTTGGCCTCTCTCTCCGCTTCAGGGCAGGTGGCTTCTTACCTGAAATTTAAATTGGTGGATCAGGAAATTATCTATCAGCAAGTCTTCATGCAGGACTCCGTGAAGGTTTCCGAGGTAGAGGCCTTTTACAAAACCAAAAACTATTGCAGCAACATAACCGCCTCAGCGGATGCCGTTGATTTCGATGTAACCGATCTGACGGTTGATTACAAAAAATTTCAATTCACCCAGGTTGCAACGCCCATCATTATGCAAACCGGAAAATTCAGCGGGCATGTAACGGTTGGTGTTAAGGACGGCCGGTACCGGATCACCTTTAAGGGAATTGTACTCACCGGAGATATCGGATACAAGAAGATTACCGATAAGGAAAGCCTGACCAACTATGCAGCCAAAAACAGCGGAACGATCCTCGCTCAGGATTGGTGTCGTCCAAACATGTTGGGATTACTGGATCAGGCCTTCACCGACAAATTGCAATACAAGAAAATAAAAGACGACTGGTAGTCGTCAGTTCTCCTCCAACATCTGATCTTCCAACTCAATCACCCGCAGCGAATCGGAGTGTTGTTGTGCGCGCTGCAATTTCTGTTTGCGCAAGTAAAGAAATTGGAGAAATGTTTCAGGCACCACCGCAGCCGTGTCCGCACGAAGTATAGAGTCCCGGCTGGCGAGCGTGCGCATTATCTTCAGTTGCAAGGAATCGCTCAGCTCATATAAATCACAATCCAATTTTTCTTCCAGCAACGCAGAAAGGGGATTGAATCTGGAGTTTGTCCATTGCCGGAAGGCAGGCAGTGCGTTGATCTCCTGAAGGAAATAACCGGTGATGGGCAATGCCGTGTTTGCACCCTGGCCCAATTCCGTATTGCGGAAACGGATTCTGGGATCATCAGCGCCCACCCAGGCACCCATAACCAGGTGGGGTGAATAAGACATGAACCATCCATCGGCATTGGATTGGGTGGTGCCGGTTTTTCCCGCCAGATCATTATATACGTTATACTTCCACCGGATGCGCGAGGCTGTACCTTCTGTCACTACCGTGCGTAACATGCTATTCACGAGTTGGGCTGTCTCCTTTTTCATGGCACGCTCAGTCGGTTGCCCGGGCTTAAAGTCCTGAAACTCGTTGCCGTCCAGATCGCGTATGGAAGAAATGTAATACGGGGCTATGGGCATACCCTCATTAGCGAGGCAGGCATATGCGGTCGTCATCTCCATCAGCGAAATTGAAGAAGACCCTAGTGAAATGGATGGCACATCCGGCAATTCACTGGTTATTCCCATGCGCCTGGCCAGGTCCATGGTACGCTGAACGCCGGCCCGGTCAATAAATTTTGCAGCTACGGTGTTCACGGAGTAAGCAAGTGCACCTCGCATGGTGTATACCACTTCATAATCCTGATTGCTGTTCCGGGGCGTCCACAGCTTTCCTTCTTCATCGGTATAGGTTTGTTGTGAGGCCGATACCAATTCGCAGGGCTGGGCTCCTTGTTCAATCGCCGTGGCATACACGATGGGCTTGAACACGGATCCTACCTGTCGCTTTGTGCTTACTTTGACATGATCAAACTGAAAAAAGTCGTGATTGATCCCGCCGACCCATGCTTTAATCTCTCCGGTTCGTGGCTCCATGGCAAGGAATCCACCGTGCAGAAACTGCAAATGGTGAATGATTGAGTCAATAGGACTAACCATTGCTTCGCGGGGACCTTGCCAGGTAAACAACAACATGGGTTGGGGCTTGGTCATTTCAGCCAGCACTTCGTCTTCGGTCAAGCCTTGTGCGATTAATTGCTGGTAGCGGGGTGAGTGCTGAATGGCTTGTTCCAGCACTTCTTCTTTTCCCTTCCAGGGCTTTTCATTGCCCCAGTGCTGATCGAAGATGGATTGAATTTCTGCCATTTGTCGGTTCATGGCCTTCTCTGCGGCGCCTTGCAGTCGGCTATCGATGGTGGTATAAATCTTTAATCCATCCGCAAACAGGTTATAAGGTGTCCCATCCTCTTTTTCATGCGTTTCACACCACTCGAGGACCTGCATTTTCACCTGTTCACGAAAGTAAGGCGCTAATCCTTCGTGATGGGAGGTTCGATTGTACCGCAGGCCGAGGGGAAGCTGCTTCAACGAGTCAGTTGTTTTTCGGGGAAGCTTGTTGTACTTGGCCATCTGGCTGAGTACGACATTGCGGCGGGTAAGGGCCCGATCCGGATACAGCCTTGGATTGTAGCTGGTGGTGGCTTTCAGCATTCCTACGAGCAGGGCAGCCTGTGTTGCATCCAGTGACTTTGCGTTGGTGGAAAAGAACCTGTCCGCAGCGGCTTCAATCCCGAAGACATTGTCCGCAAACGGAACTGTGTTCAGGTACAAGGTCAGAAGTTCTTCCTTGGTATACAGGTCTTCCAATTTGCCAGCGATTCTATACTCGCGCATTTTGTTTAACAGGATGGGCAGTATCCAATAGTGCCGGCGGGGATAAAGATTTTTTGCCAACTGTTGGGTTAGTGTACTTCCGCCACCGGCAGACTCATCCTGTTGCAAAATCGACTTAACCAATACCCGGCCTAGGCTGCGGTAATCAATTCCTTCATGGGTATAGAATCGGTTGTCTTCCGTTGCAATCAGTGCGTCGATAACAGCTGGGGAAATGTTTTCATAGCTCACTTCTGTTCTATCCTGAATAAAGTACCGTCCGATCAATACACTGTCGGAAGTGTATACTTCAGAGGCTACCTGGTTCTGTATGTTGCGTAAAGCACGGTTGCCCGGGGTTTCAATCCAGACAATGAACATTAAAAACAACAAGAAGAAGCCGGGCGGTCCGACGATCCAGGATGCCAGTCTTGCTTTCGGGTGTGTTTTAAAATAAATGCGCAGGTTGTGGGCATGTTTGCGTATCCACACCAATGCCGGACGAAGTTTCGGATAACGCCACAGTCGTGCATGGAGCGAACGCATCCACAGGATGAAGTTGCGCTCGCACCAAACAGCCGCCTGTCGAATCTTTTCCTTCACGACACTCAATCTACCCGAAATACGCATAACAATTGTGATGGATGTTCTACCTCTGGGTTCAATTACGACTACGTATATCGCGTATTCTTCGGATGATTTTTGTCATTGCCCTCGTTTTTGCTTCGTTTTACAACCGTGGTCAGGGTTGAAAAAGCCTCATTCTGTTGCATTTGGGGGATATTCAAATACATTTGTAGCGTAATTAAGGGTAGCAGTTTAACTCTTGCAACCATGAAAGGTTATCCCATCATCCGGTTTCTTGCCATCGCGATTATTATCAGTGTATCGATGGTATGGGGATGCCAGCCTATTGATTTCACCGATGCGGTTGTTGCCCATATTCAATCAGAGACTGTCACCGATTCGTATCAGAGTGAACCCATCGATTTGTCATCCATCGCGGTAAGCAATACTACGGAAACCCTGACCGGAGGTCGATATTCAGATCCTTCGCGAATGATCATGGGTTTAGGAAATATAGACGATCGGTTTAAGTGCGCCGTTGTAACACACACGCCTGATCCTGCCACAAGTTCGACCAAGCCAATGGGTACGATCACCATAGATTTTGGCACGGGCTGTGCTGATAACCATGGTAAGACTCGCAAAGGCATGATCATTGTTCAATATGCCGGCAAGAGGTTCTGGCCAGGTTCTACCGTAGTCATCACTTCCAAAGATTTCTATAAAAATGATGTACGCGTAGACGGCAAGCTCACCTTAACCAATGTCACTGCATCACAAGCTGATTTCCCAAAATTTCAAATTGTACTTTCCGGGGGTAAACTCACCTTTACTGACGGTCGCACCGCCACCCGTGAGCACAGCATGACGAGGGAATGGCAGCGCGGCGCCACACCAGATCTTGATAAATGGATTGAAGAAGGTACCAGCAGTGGTACCAACAAAAACGGAAAGTCTTATCAGATGACAATTACCAACCGCTTGGTTTATGCCCGGAGTTGCGAATTGAACAACAAAGTCTTTATACCTGTGAGTGGCACCAAACGCCTGTTGGTAGATAAGAAAGAAGTGATCATTGATTATGGTGATGGCACTTGCGACAACATCATCAATGTCACCATCAACGGGAAAACCAAAACTGAAATCCTTTCAGATAAAGGCAATTGATAAACCACACCTGACCTCCAAAAAAAGAGACCCTCGGCTTCGAGGGTCTTTTGTTTTTATCCATGGTGTCCTCGGCCATGCCGGTGACGGCCCTTGCCACCGCCGCGATGATTTCCCTTCCCTGACGTCCATTGAGTCCACTGTGCCTCCGTAAGCACTTGCTTGATAGAGGCCCGGTGATCCGTTTTTAGTTTGGTCATCCGGTTGTGCCACGTGCCCACCGAAAGGGCGGTATCAGCTTTTAACTTGGTGTGTGCCGCTGCAAATTGCTCGTCGATCGCCTTGATTTTCGTTTCCTGATCAGCTGTAAGTGTCAGCGATTTCTTCAACCGGTCAAGGTGACTGACGCCCCGGTTACTCTTTGCATATCCATGGTGTTGAGCAAATGCTGTACTTCCCACCAACAAGCATACCGCCATCATTATTCCTGCTTTCATAAGATTTTGTTTTGTTATGGATTAGACCACCACGTGCCCGGGTCTATTCCCTTCCGGAAAACAATTTTATCTATTCCTGCCAACCGCTGCGTCGCTGCTTCTTTTCAGAGGCCCGCTTCTTGCTTTCAAGCCGGCGTTGAGAGGATGCCTTGGTGGGTTTTGTCTTCTTGCGCCTTTTCACGGTTGCAAGTGCCTTCCGCAACAATTCGTCCAGTTTCACCATCACCAGATCCCGATTCTGCAGTTGGGAACGACTCTCCTGGGATACAATTGTCAATATACCTGTTGAAGACAACCGTGATTGGAGTTTGTCGAGTATGCGGGCCTTCTGTTCAGGCGTTAAACGCGCACTATTAGCAACATCCCATTGGAGGGTAACCTTGGAATTGACCTTGTTGACATTTTGTCCTCCAGCTCCACTACTGCGGGAGGTCAGAAACTCCAATTCGGGTCTGACCTCCTGGGCAGTGGGCACAGGGATTGGCTCCATGAATTACTTGCTGGTCGGCAAAGAAACTTTATCTACACCCTTTTGCCGACACAAGGTGTTGAGGTTGACAACATCTTTCTGAACAATTTCTTCATACTCCGCCTTGTAGGTCTTCCAAAGACCATTCAAAGCATCCAATTGCTCTCTTGCGCCTTGCGATACCATGGGTGTGTTTGAATCCAATTCGCCTTTAAGAAAGATGTAATCCGCACTGATCTTGTTGACAAAATTAATGATGTCATCATTGCTTTCGGATTTACGTTGCACCACTTTCTCATCCCAGGTCGTAATTTTCTTCACCAATGCCTCTGCAGCGTCTTTAATCTCTTTGCGTGACGCATCTGTATCCAGCACTTTGATCAGGTCCTCCGTCTGACGTTTTGCCTCCTTGAGTTGGTTAACCGCACGATGAATTTCTGTAATAGCGGCTTCAACCTTACTCTGGAATTCATGGCTCTCCTGGTATTCCGCGGCGGTCGCCTGAATTCCCGGGTTCGGCAAAATGGAAAACGTGGTTGTCTTCTCTTCGGAACCGTATTTCAAGATAGCTGTATAGAGTCCGGGAGAAGCTTTATGGCCGCGGTAGCTTCCCTCAATGTAAACATTAGGAGCCCCCTCCACCGAAGGATATCGCATGTTCCAAACAAATCGATTGAAACCGCTCTTCTTGGATAAGGTCGGATCAGGATTGGGTCCTCCAGGAAATGAAACAAATTTTTTATCCGCCTCTGATGAATAGGCGTGCACCACCGCACCTTGTGCGTCTTTGATCTGCAGGGTGAGGCTGGCAGCGGAATCTACTTTTTCCGGGAGCACATAATAGAACACCACACCTGTTGGTGCGTTGGTGCCTATGGGTGATGAAGGTCCTCTCTCTTCGCTATCGTTGGCTGGTCCATCCATCGGACTAAATCCGGAAACGCGCACGGCATCCTCAGGGCGCAACAATTGAAATCCCTTGGCTGCCGCATCATATTGACGAAATAGAGACAGGTCATCAAAAATCCAAAACGCACGACCCTGCGTTGATGCCACGAGGTCGCCCTGGCGGATCATAAGGTCCGTGATGGCCACCACAGGAAGGTTCAGCTGGCATGCTGACCAGTTCTTTCCTCCATTGTAAGAAATATAAAATCCTGTTTCTGTTCCCGCATATAACAGGTCTTTGCGCACATCATCTTCACGTACCACGCGGGTGAAGGCCCCATAGGGGATGCCCTCATTTATTTTTACCCATGTCTTCCCATAGTCAGTAGTTTTGAATAGCCCGGGCGTGAAGTCATTGAATTTATAACGCGTGGTGGCGATATAGGCGGTGGCGTTATCATGTGGAGACACCTCAATGCTGTTAATCAGACATTCCTGTAAGCCTGCAGGGGTGACATTTGTCCAGGTCTTACCGCCGTCACGGGTCACGTGCACAAAACCGTCATCGCTCCCGGTCCAGATCACGCCCTTTTCATTGGGCGAATCTTTCACATAGGACAGCGTACCATAATTTTCTCCGCCGGCACCTTCGTTCGTATAAGGGACGCCACTAATTCCCAATTTTGATTCATCATTGCGGGTAAGATCGGGTGATATCACTTCCCAACTCTTGCCCAAATTGGTTGTCCTGAATAGTTTGTTTCCGCCATGGTAAAAGGCGTTGTCATGTTTCGACCAGATAATCGGTGCATTCCAGTTGAACCGGTATTTCATGTTCTTGGGTTGCAGCGCCTGATATTGGATGGGCGAAATCATAACCCCTTTGCCTTCATTGGTTTTTTGATCCAGCAACTCTATGGTACCCTGATAGCTCCCACCCATGGTATAGCGGGGGTCATCCGGATTAAATGCGATAAACGCACTCTCTCCGCCAGCTGATGAGTTCCAATTGTGATCGCTGATGGCCCAACCGGATGGATTGCGGCTTTCAATCATCACTGAAGTATTGTCTTGCTGACCACCATACACCCGATATGGGAAGAGGTTGTCGGT
>DNZD01000145.1 GCA_003504855.1 Cytophagales bacterium | reverse complement strand
TTCATTTGGACTTATCTTCTACCATCGCGCCGCTGATTTAAGAAACGGTGCCACCCACGATTGGGTCAGCGGATTTTTAGCCGTGCGATTTTAAATTACTTGCGCATCTTTTCAAGTGCGTCCCATTGATCGGGTGTAATCTCTTCCAGGTAACTGAATTCACCGCCATTCCTGAGCCACTCCCCACCATCAATAGTGATGGCCTCTCCGGTAATGTATCCTGAATAATCGGACAACAGGTAGGCAGCCAGGTTGGCCAACTCCTGATGATCCCCAACGCGCTTCAGCGGTATCCGCGCAGCTGGATCAAATTTTGTCACCAGGTCACCTGGCATGAGCCGGCTCCACGCCCCTTCTGTTGGGAACGGACCCGGAGCAATCGCGTTGCACCGGATATTGTACTTTGCCCACTCCACAGCAAGTGAACGCGTCAGTGCCAGAACCCCTGCTTTGCCACAGGCGGATGGCACCACGTAGCCAGAGCCTGTCCAGGCGTAGGTCGTGATAATATTGAGAAAAGTTCCCGCCTGCTTGCGGGCAATCCATTGCTTGCCTACGGCGAGGGTCATGTAATAGGTGCCTCGCAAAACGATGTCAACCACAATATCGAATGCCCGGTGCGACAAACGCTCCGTGGGGCTGATGAAATTGCCTGCAGCGTTGTTAAGAATCCCATGCAATGTGCCAAACTCCTGATCGATCGCGGCAAGAAGTTTTTCAATTTCGTCGTACTTACGGATGTCGCACGGTACGGCCAAAACACGACCGCCGGTCTGGGTCGTGAGTTCAGCGGCGGTCTTGTCAATTACATCTTTCTTTCGGCTGGTGATCACCAGGTTTGCGCCCAATTCCAACAGGTACTTACCCATGCTGCGCCCAAGTCCGGTACCGCCGCCAGTAATCAGGATTGTCTTTCCTTTGAATGAATCGGGTTTGAGCATGCCTTCCATAGTCATGAATTAGTTAAGGATTGAGTGCTTTTTGGTTACCTGACAAAGCTAAACACTTTTCAATTTGAACCGTCTTTGCATGATCAATTTCAAAACTCTACTTTCGTAGCGTATTTTAACCCCGTTCGTATGAACCAATTTTTTAAACTATTGCTGATGGGGACTGTTCTTGTCAGCCTCCAGGGATGTATTGTAGCCAAGAAAAAATTTGATGATATGCTCGCCCAAAAGGTGAAAGCGGAGGGTGACTTGGCGGAAAAGTCATCACAACTCGAAAAGGCGAATGCGCAGATCACCGATCTGGATTCTAAACTAACGAAGCTGAAAGAGGACACGACCCAATTGGGTGAGCGCAAACGGGCCACTGCCCAGCAGCTGACGGACCTGAATAAGGAGTATGATCAGTTGAATAATTATTACAAAAACCTGCTGAACAACAGTGGTAAACTCAATCGCGATTTTGCCCAGCAAAAGGAACAATTGTTTGCGATTCAGGAAAACCTTGAACGCACGCGTAAAATGAATGATTCATTGGGGGCAAGCCTGGTGGAGCGGGAGCGCAAAGTCAAGGAGCTCGAAGAAGTGATGGCCAGCAAGGACAAAGCTGTGCAGGACTTGAAAAATCGGGTGAGTGCTGCTCTTTTAAATTTTAAGGAAAACGACCTGACGGTGAATGTAAAAAATGGAAAGGTGTATGTTTCGCTGGCTGAACAACTGCTGTTCGGATCAGGCAGCATAGATGTAGATGCCAAAGGAGTTTCTGCGTTGCAGCAATTAGCTAAGGCCGTCAAGGATCAAAAAGATATTCAAATCATGGTCGAAGGGCATACGGACAATGTTCCGATCGGAAAGAAGTCTGCGTACATGCAGGATAACTGGGACCTTAGTGTAATGAGGGCCACGGCCATCACCAAGATTCTGACCAAGGCGGGTGTGTCATCCAATCAGATTACGGCTGCAGGTAAGGGAGAGTATGCTCCCCTGATGGCCAATACATCCGACCAAAACAAACGGATGAATCGCAGAACGGAAATTATCATCACACCAAACCTGGATGAGTTGTTCAAGATTCTCGGAACCAACTAACCCATATACTTATGTTCAGGCTTCTATCCATTCTGGTATTCGTTGTTGATGTTATCATTGTTATGGAGATCCTTCGGAGCAACAAGGACAATGAGAAGAAGCTTCTCTGGATCATACTGGTGGTATTTCTTCCGGTACTGGGACCGGTGCTCTATTTTGTGATAGGCCGAAAATAAAAAAGGCTGTCCTGGTGAACGGGACAGCCTTTTTTAGCCTTGGGAACTTATCAGAATGGTTCTGGTAGGGTCACCGGATTGATCTGTTTTTGTTTCACCAATTCATTCAGTTTGGGTAACTGATTCTTGAAGATCACATTGAGTTGTTGCAGTTGGTCGTCAATTTTGCCAGTAATTTCCTGCTGAACGGCCTTTACTTGCTGGGTGGGTCGGTAATCGCCGCCGTCAGCTTCACCGGCTAATGCGGCCAGCTTGTTATTCAACCTTACCGGGTAGTTCAGCGGATCCTGTCCACTTCGATTCTTAGTTTGATACAATGCCTCTTCAATCTTCTTCATATCGTCGAGAATGCTCTTGGCCAGATCAGTGACATCTTTCATGTCTTCCTTGCCCTTCATAGGATCAATAACCCGATTGATCTGTTCTCGCGAAGTGCGGATTCGTTTGACCGCCAGGTTTGTTTCACTGAGTTTGTCGCGGACCTCAATCAGGAACTGAAACTGCTGTTGAATGTCAGCCAAAGTTCCGCTGGTTCTAGGGTCCTTCAGAATTTCAAATTCAGTTTCCTGTGATTTTCCATTCACGGTGAGTTTGGCCTTGTAGGTACCCGGCACAGCCTTGGGACCCACCACTGATCCAGCCCACATAATTAACCCATCAAAACTTTCGGCATCGGGATAACGCATGTTCCATACAAACCGGTTGGCGCCTGGCTTCACGCGAAGCATTTCTTCTTTGGCCTTTTTATCCGGTTTGGTGGCATACTTCTTAATGAGCTTCCCATTATGTTCCATAATTTCCAGAGAAACCTGTGCCTTCGTGGTATCCTTGAGGTAATAATGAATCATAACGCCACCGGGGTGATTCTTTCCTTCGTTCTTGGGTACCCGGAAAGAGAAGCCTCCGGCCATCCGGTAACTTGGCATAGGCTTAAACAAAGTAACATCACTGCTGGCCACCGCATCGTTAAGCTGATGTAAGGGGGTGAGGTCATCAATCAACCAGAAGCTGCGGCCTTGGGTTGCTGCAATCAGGTTGTCATTCTTGATGGTCAGGTCGGTGATTGGCACAATCGGCAAATTAAGCTGGAATGGTTTCCAGCTGGTACCATCATCAAAGGAGATATACATTCCGGTTTCAGTTCCTGCATAGAGCAATCCTGCCCGCTTAGGGTCGGCCCTGAGAACACGGGTGAAGTGCCCGGGGTCGATGCCATCCGTAATTTTGGTCCAGGTCTTACCATAGTCCTTGGTCTTGAACAGGTACGGGTGATAGTCACCTGACTTGTAGCTGGTAGCCGCGATATAAAATCCGCCTTTCACAAAAGGATCGAAGTCAACGCTATTGAGCATGGTCCACTCTGGCAAACCAGGGATGGTAAGTTTTTCCCATTTCTTGCCGCCATCGCGGGTGAGGTGCACCAGGCCATCGTCAGATCCGGTGACGATGAAGTCTTTTTCATACGGGGATTCACCAGCGGTGAAGATGGTGCAATAGTATTCAACCCCTGTGTTGTCTTTGGTGATCGGACCGCCTGAGGGTCCCAGCTTGGCAGGATCGTTTCGGGTAAGGTCTGGACTGATGATTTCCCATTTTTCTCCACCGTTGTAGGTTACGTGAAGGACGTTTGAACCGGCATACATCTTAGTAGGATCATGGGGCGAGAAGAAAATGGGGAAGTTCCACTGAAAGCGGTATTTGGCGCCCTCGGCACCATGCCCCATGGGGTTATCTGGCCACGCATTAATATTCCGGCTTTCACCGGTGGCGTGATTCTTCCGCTCAAGCAATCCGTCGTAGCTGCCACCATAGACGATGTCGTTGTTGGTAGGATCTACGGCCAGCCAGCCGCTTTCACCACCGGCGGATACATCCCAGTCGCGTTCGCCAATAGATCCTCCATCCGTACGGTGCAGGATTCGTTGTGTTGAGTTGTCCTGCTGGGCACCATAAATACGGTACGGGAAATTATTGTCGGTCGTGACTCGGTAATGTTGTGCGGTGGGTTGGTTGTTGTAGGTACTCCAGTTCTCGCCGGCATCAAATGATACCTGACCACCACCATCATCAGCAATAATCATTCGCTGGTTGTCTTCTGGGGCAATCCACAGGTCGTGGTGATCGCCATGCTGTGCATTGTATGCCGTAAACGTTTTTCCGCCATCCTTGGACCGGTGGTACGACACGTTCATCACATATACCATGTCCACATCTTTGGTGTCAGCGTAGATGCGCGAATAATACCAGGCGCGCTGGCGCAGGTTCCGGTCTTCATTCATTCGCCTCCAGGTCTTACCGCCGTCGTCGGAACGATAGACGCCGCCATTGTCGTTTTCGATGATGGCATAGATACGATTAGAGTTCACAGGTGAGATGGTTACGCCCACGATTCCCCATGTGCCGCGTGGTAGCCCTTCGTTCTTGGTAATTTCAGTCCAGGTATCACCTCCATCTTTGGTCAGCCACATGCCTGATCCTTCACCACCACTCTCGAGGCTATAGGGTGTTCGTTTTACGCGCCAGGTGGAAGCGATTAATATGCGGGGATTGTTCGGATCCATGGCCAGATCTACAACACCGGCACTGTTGTTTACAAATAACACACGCTTCCAATTCTTGCCGCCATCTTCTGATCGGTACACACCACGCTCTTCCGTAGGCTTGAACAGGTCTCCCAGTACCCCGGCATATACGATGTCCGGATTTTTCGGATGGATTCTTACCCGGGGGATATGTCTTGATTCTTTTAATCCTATGGAAGCCCAGGTTTTGCCGGCATCGGTGGATTTGAACATACCGTATCCATAGGACACGTTACCGCGAACACACTCTTCGCCGCCGCCCACATAGATCACGTTATTATCCCATTCGCTTACGGCTACGGAGCCGATAGAGCCGCCGAAGAATCCGTCTGAAATGTTTTCCCAGGAATTTCCTGCATCCGTCGTGCGCCACACACCACCACCAGTAGCACCCATATAGAACAGATTGGGCTTTCCTGGTACGCCAGTTACGGCTGCGGAGCGACCTCCACGGAAGGGGCCTATATTGCGCCACTCGAGGGCGTTGTAGAGTTTTTCATCGTAGGTGACCGATGTTTTGGTTGGTGCAGGCTTCTTCTGACCAACCGCGGCAGCCGCGAACAGCAAGACCACCAGGGTAATGAGGTATTTTGGATTCATGGATAGGTTATTTGAATTACGAGTTTAGTAAAATTGAATCAGAACTCTCCACGTTTTTGACTAATGGTCGAAATCCGCACCAGAGGGACAGGGGTGATTGATCAATTATTGTTATTTTGCCTGCTATGAACGATCAAAATTCGAAAGGGCTATTCAGTGTACCGGTCATCGTCGCTGCCCTTGGATACTTTGTTGATATCTACGACCTCCTGTTGTTCAGCATCGTGCGACGGCCCAGCCTGAGTTCGATGGGCGTACCTGACGATCAACTGTTCACCCAGGGAGAATTTCTCCTCCAGGTTCAAATGACTGGCTTGTTGGTTGGCGGTCTCATCTGGGGCATTATGGGCGACAAGCGCGGACGGTTGTCCGTTTTGTTTGGTTCTATCTTGTTGTATTCACTCGCCAACATTGCCAATGGATTTGCAGAGACGGTGAATCAATATGCAGTTCTTCGATTTATAGCAGGCATTGGTCTCGCCGGCGAACTAGGTGCAGGAATTACCCTCGTAGCAGAAGTGCTACCTACAAACCTGCGCGGTTATGGTACTACGCTCGTAGCCAGCGTGGGCTTGATGGGAGCGG
>DNZD01000076.1 GCA_003504855.1 Cytophagales bacterium | reverse complement strand
CCGATCCTCCGCGACCCGGAGGGCGTCGCGGATGTTGACTATCTCCATATCGAAAGCACGTATGGCAATCGCCTGCACGACTCCAAAGGGGCTGATGCTGACGATCAGGTGGCAGCCATTGTCAAAGATGTATTTCTCCGCAAGGGAAAAGTTATTGTACCTGCATTTGCCGTGGGCCGCACGCAACAGATTGTGTGGGCGGTGAATAAACTCCTTCGCAGCAAAGAGTTGCAGCCTGTCCCGGTATTTGTGGATAGTCCCCTGGCGGTGAATGCAACCGAAGTATATCGCCTGCATCCGGAGTGCTTCAACAAAGAGATCTATGATTTTTTGATGGGGGAAGGTAATCCCTTTGAAGCACCCAACGTCAGCTATATCCGTGACGTGATGCAGTCCAAGAAGTTAAATGCATTGAAAGGACCTTTGATGATTATTAGTGCGTCCGGGATGGCAGAAGCCGGTCGCATCCTTCACCACCTGCGGAATAATATTGGTGACCCCAATAATATGGTGCTGTTTATGGGATACTGCGCCGAGCATACCCTGGGTGCCAAGATTCGCGGTGGTATGAACCCGGTGAACATCTTTGGTGAATCGCAGGCGGTGAGGGCCCAGATTGCATCCGTCGATTCATTGTCTGGTCACGCCGACAAGAATGAATTGATTGCCCATGTGGGAAGGGTCCGCGGTAACCTGAGAAAAATCTTTGTCACACATGGTGAAGAGGAACAGGCATTGCCATTTGCGGAAACGTTGCGGAAGTTGCGACCCGGTGCTGAAGTAATAGTACCCGTAAAAGGCCAGATCGAAACGATCTAGGGCGGTTTTTTGAGGTTACCATCGCCATCCCATGCGGATGAAGGGGGTATTCCCTTTTCTATTGAATAGTCTATTCAAATTTCTAACTTCACCATTCGAAACAAAAATTGATCTCTATGAAAAAGAACCAATGGCTTATTGTTTTTGCACTTTCAGCCCTGACTATCCTGCCATCCTATGCGCAGTTCGGCAGTATCGATCAGCTCTTGAAAGGCAGTAAGGCTGATGCCAACTATCTGGCACAGGGTTATCTGACCCCGGCCATGAACACCTTTGGCACTGGCCTTAATCAGGGATGGTATAATACGGCCGCCAACCACAAGAAATTTGGTGTCGATCTGACAGTGTCGGTGAGTTCAATTTCATCCCCAGGTTCCGATGACAATTACTTTGTCGATAACAATAAGTTGCAAAACCTTCGTGTAGCCGACCAGGGATCTCCGGTGGGCGCGCCAACATTTACCAAAGGTGGTGCCAATGCGCCAACCTTGTTCGGTAGCGATGCTGTTACACCTCGCTATTATTTCAAAGCTGATCCTACCAACAGCACATTTGTTGACGGACCAACAGGAAGCAATGTGAAGAAGAATATCCCGCTTGGAGGTATACCTGTGCCCATGATCAATTTAGGTATTGGTATTCCGGGTAACACAGACTTACGTTTTCGCTATGCTGCTACCAACTCTTCGGGTACAAACGTCAGTCTTTGGGGTGTCGGTGTACTGCATGATGTGAAGCAGCATATCCCTGGCATTAAAATGTTGCCCTTCGACCTGTCAGCATTCGTAGGTTACACCTCATTCAAAGCTGAAACTACCTTTGGTCCCGGACAAACAGGCATAGCCGATTTTACCGCCACAACGATTCAGGGCCTGGTGAGCAAAAAATTTGCCGTGCTTACCCTCTACGGTGCTGCGGGTTATAACATAGCCAATGGTTCATTCAAGGCCAAGGGCACCTTTGATTCCGGTGCACCCGGTGTTACGCTGGTGGATCCTGTAAGTATTTCGTCCAGTACATCCGGCGCCCGCTTTACAGCAGGTATGCGGTTGAAACTGGCGGTCTTCACCTTCCATGGTGACTACACTTTCCAGAAGTACAACACCCTCACCGTTGGATTTGGTATCTCTGTGCGATAGATAAGCCACTCAATAATTCAAAGCCTGTGTTACCGTCCACGGAACACAGGCTTTCTTTTTTCTATGAATGCCTTCATGCCTTCTTTCTGATCTTCGCTGGCGAAAGTCAGGTAGAAATTCTTGCGCTCGAACATCAAGCCCTCGTCAAGCAAGGTCTCATAAGAACGATTAATGGATTCTTTGGCGAGTTGTACTGCCACCGGTGACATGGCGGCAATTTCGGCGGCCAGGGCAATGGCTTCCTTCAGATAAAATTCAACCGGTACCACTTTGATTACCAGGCCCCGTTGGTGCGCTTCTTCAGCCGACAAGAACCGGCCCGTGAGGATCAGCTCCATGGCTTTGGCTTTGCCCAGTGCCTTCGTAAGTCGCTGGGTGCCACCAGCACCGGGTATTGTACCAATTTTTATTTCTGGCTGACCAAATTTTGCTGTCTCTGATGCAATGATCATATCACAGGTCATAGCAAATTCACAACCGCCTCCCAGCGCAAAACCGGACACCGCTGCAATGATCGGTTTCTTGGTCTTGCGAATCTGTTCCCAGGTGCTGAACTGATCCAGCAGCTGCATGTCGATCGCAGACTTGTCTGCCATTTGCTTGATGTCCGCGCCGGCAGCAAAGGCTTGTTCATTGCCGGTAATGATAATGACCCGCACTTTTTCATCCTGGTCCAGCCGCTGCAAGGTGTCACGCACTTCCTGCATCAACTGTGGATTGAGTGCGTTGAGTTCTTTGGGGCGGTAGAGTTCGATGAGCGCAACGAGCGGCGCTACCTGGTCATTGACTTTAATGAATTCCATGTTGGCTGATTTTCACGCAAGTTACATCAGCGGAAACGCATTCGGTATAGCGGGAAATGAGAAACGACCCCACGTTAGGGGCCGTTTCATCAAAAGGCGGAAAAAAAGTACTATGCATAATTATATACATGGTGCTTCGCAAGAGTAACCTTGATCTGGTCTATTTTTGACCAAAACCTGTTGAATGACCAAAATTCTCTTTGTCTGCCTTGGTAACATTTGCCGATCGCCACTGGCTGAGGCGATTTTTAATGAAGAAATCCAACGACGCGGACTGACCGATAAGTTTTGTGCCGAATCCTGCGGTACGGCCAATTACCACGTGGGAGATCCGCCAGACCCACGCACCATCGCCAATGCAGCGCGGAATGGTACCAGCATTCAACATGTGGGCCGTCAATTTGAAGCGGCAGACTTTAAGAAATTTGACCTTATTTTACCTATGGACGCCAGCAACCGGATGAACCTGCTTCGGTTGCCTGAAGGGAAGAGTTATCAGGATAAGATAAAAATGATGCGGTCTTACGATCCTGTCGACCGAGGTGCCGATGTTCCTGATCCCTATACCGGTGGTGAAGAGGAATTTCAGGAAGTCTATGATATCCTGCGCCGTTCGGTGGGACCTCTGATCGATTCTTTGACTAAGGCTTGATCAATACCTGTAGCGTACTTCGGCTTGATTGTTCAAGTAATACGCCAGGTTTTTTGCGGTAAGCATCAAATGTCCTGGTGTCATAGTTCTTCACGGTAATCAGGGTTAGTCCGGTATTGTAATATACCTGAAAGATGGACGACAGACGTTGTATCAGATTCAGAACTTTGTCTTCCCGGAAGTCCACAACAATAGAGAATGAAATATCTGAGTTCTGCATCAGGTTAATCCGGATATCCAATTCAGACAACGCTGTGAAAATCAGACTGAGCTGTTCTTCGTGGATGAAAGTATAATCCGTCACCCGGCAGGAGATCAGGCATTGATTGTCCTTGAATACAATCAGCGGTGGAAGTTGATCTACTTTGGTTTCATAAATTTTTGTACCGGGCAGATCGGGGTTGTCAAAATTCTTAACGAGTAATGGTATACCGTGGTTGGCAAGTGGCTTGATGGTCTTGGGGTGAATCACCGACGCCCCATAATAGGTCATCTCTGCGGCCTCACGGAAAGGAAGTTCGTCAAAGGTGATCGCATCGGGTAGTCGCTTGGGATCAGCGTTCATGACGCCGGGCACATCCTTCCAGATGGTTACTGATTCAGCACCCAGACACGCTGCAAAAATGGCTGCGGTATAATCTGAACCCTCGCGCCCGAGCGTGGTAGTGAGTCCTTCTTTGCTTTTGGCAATAAATCCCTGCGTTACCACGATGCCAGTGTTCATCAGGCCAGGAAGAGATTGGCATAATTTGCGGGTCGCATCCCAATCTACTTTTCCTTCCCGATACGTATTATCAGAAACAATGTATTGACGCGCATCTACCCACTTCACGGGCAGGTTTTGTTGTTCCAGAAAGGCGGATACAATTTTGGTAGAAACAAGTTCTCCGGTAGAAACGACCTGGTCATACAACGCATCAAAACCCAATGACTTTTCAGCCCAGTGCGGCAAGTCGACAAACAGGTTTTTAACCTCGTTGGCAATAGGATGGTTTTCCGGGAGAAGGCCGGCAATAACCTCCTGGTGATATGCGACGAGGGCTTCAATTTCACCAGATGGAGATTGCTTGCGATGCAGGGCCTCAGCTACCCGCTCCAGTGCGTTGGTGGTTTTGCCCATGGCAGAAATAACGACCAGCGTGGGCTCACCGGAATAGCGTTTTAGGAGGTTTCCTACTTGTCTGATGGCGGTGGCATGCCGCACAGAGGCACCGCCAAACTTAAATACCTTCATCGTGATAAATCCCGCTTTTTGATTGTTCTAAATCGATTGCGCTGTACCTTTGTCGATGCAATATCGCCCGAAATAAGCATTTTATGGAACAGTCACGCATCGCACATTCGATCGGTATAGCCCTGGACCGGTTTATCAAGAATAACCAGGAGCAATTTCAATACGCCAGCGGTGAACTCTCTCAACTCTTGCGTGACATCGCACTTGCCTCCAAGGTGGTGAACCGGGAAGTCAACAAGGCGGGACTCATCGACATCATGGGTGCGCTGGGTTCCCAGAATTCTGCCGGTGATGAACAGCAGAAATTGGATGTGCTGGCCAATATTCGTTTTACCAGGGCGCTGTCTAAAGGTGGAGAAGTATGCGCGCTAATTTCAGAGGAGTCTGAGTCCTATGTAGACCTTAACAATGAAGGCCGGTATGTTATTGCCATCGACCCGCTTGATGGATCATCCAATATCGATGTCAATGTCTCCATCGGAACGATATTTTCAGTATACCGGAGAAAGAGTCCGGTAGGTACGCCCATTGCCGAAATAGATATTTTACAAAAGGGCAGTGAACAGGTGGCCTCCGGATATATCCTGTATGGGTCTTCTACCATGTTGGTGTACACGACCGGCCATGGGGTGAACGGCTTTACGTATGAGCCTACCCTGGGAGAATACTTCCTGTCACATCCCGACATGAAGATGCCATTGGATGGAAAAATATTTTCTGTGAATGAAGGATCGGCCAACACTTTTCCCGCTTCCGTCACCCAATACCTGAACTACTGCAAGTCGGATGGGAAGTACGTTGGCCGTTACATTGGCTCGCTGGTGGCGGACTTTCACCGCAATATGCTGAAGGGAGGTATTTACATTTATCCGGCCACCCCAAAGCAGCCTGAAGGAAAACTGAGGTTGATGTACGAGTGCAATGCGCTGTCATTTATTGCCGAGCAGGCAGGGGGAAGGGCCACCGATGGAAAAGGAAGGATCCTTGATATTCAACCTACCACGCTACACCAACGAACACCTTTTTACGTGGGTTCAGTGAAAATGGTGGAAAAGGCAGAAGAGTTTGCCAGATAGAACCTGACCAGATCGGGGTTAGCTTGCTTTCGCAGGGGTCTCCAGAACCTCGGGTGCGTACTGTAAAATGGTAGCATACCACTTCACCAGCTTCTTGATGTCCGAGACGTACACCCGCGCCTCATCATACTCAGGTAGTACTGATTTCAGGAAGGCCTTCAGTTCGGCAGGATCTGAGTTGCCGTCAACACCAGGATCATTGTTGTAGTTGGCTTTAATTTTCGACAACACATCCCGAAGTGGTGTTGTGCCCTCTTTGGTGTTGGTATAGATGGAGATTTCGTCCAGCAGCGAAAGGCGGTGGCTGGTGCTGGCCACCAGACGGGTTTTGGCTTCATCCAACGACTCCAGTAATACAGAGGTCTTGCCGGGTTTAACAATGCGATAGAGTCCTCCTTTACCGGATACACTCGCCAATTCTTTCAATTCCATACAGCCTTGTTGTTAATAGCGCACAAAAATAATGATTTAATACTTGGACAAAAGTGTGCCGATGTACTTGAGCAACTCCTCACGACCCACACGCTTTTCAGCTGACGTGATAAACAGGGGTGGGAGTTCCTCCCAGGTCTCCTGAAGTGCTTCTGTCCATGTCTTCAGCGACATATTGAGATCGTGGCGGGTCAGCTTATCAGTTTTGGTAAAGACCAGGGCAAATGGCAGCTGCTGTTCTCCCATCCAGCGGATGAAATCCAGGTCGATCGGCTGTGGGTTATGCCTGGGGTCAAGCAGAACGAACGTGGTGATCAGGTTTGTACGCTTTTTCAAATAAGTGGCAATCATCCCGCCAAACACGTATTTCATCTCTTTGGGCGTATTTGCATACCCGTAGCCAGGCAAATCCACCAGATACCACTTGTTGTTGATGATATAGTGGTTGATGGTCTGTGTTTTTCCCGGCGTGGAAGAAGTCTTGGCCAGGCTCTTGCGGTCCATGAGCAAATTGATGAGGGAAGATTTGCCAACGTTAGATCGGCCAATGAACGCAAATTCATCCCGGCGCCCTTCCGGACATTTCGACGGGTCCGTGTTGCTCATTACAAATTCTGCAGACTTGATCACCATAGCCGCAAAGGTATTCATTAAGCCCCGTGAATTTTAATTTGCCGAACTTTGGCCCGCATGAGCAGTTTGAAGACACTTTGGGTGGGCTTACTGATGACGATTCCCGGGTTGGTTAATGGCCAGCAGGGTAAGTCGGTACAGGATTTGTATCGCAAGGGACTCGGCTTGCAGCAGCAGTCAAAATTTGACTCTGCACTGGTGGTCTTCCGGAGCCTGATGCCCAAACTCAATGCCCAATCTGTAAAGCCAGGCCACTGGGATGTGGAGAAGCGCATCACAGAATGTGAATCCGGACAGAAACTGATGGCGGCGCCCCGCAACTACACCATCACCAACCTCGGAGCAGGTATTAACTCTACAGAGGAGGAGTATGCACCGGCGGTGAATGCCGATGAAACGATAATGGTATTTACCTCCCGGCGGTTGCAGGGAAATACCAGCAGCCAACTGTACAGTGATGGACGCCCGTACGAAGATGTGTGGGTGGCACGCCCGGAAGGGAACAGCTGGAAGAATGTCAGCAACATGGGCAAACCCATCAATAATGCTTATCACAATTCTGCAGTTGCGTTGTCAGCCGATGGTAAACATATTTATTTGTACACCGATGAGAACGGTGGCGATATTCTCGTGAGCGATTTCAATGGCACGCAATGGATCACACCACAGCGACTGCCCTATCCGGTGAATACACAGTATCGCGAATCTTCATTGACCGTTTCCGCCGATGGCAAAAAATTGATTGTAGCGAGCGAGCGACCGGGTGGATTGGGTGGATCTGACCTTTACCTGATCGAGAAAGGTCAAAATGGTGCCTGGCTTCCGGCTAAAAACCTGGGCCCATCCATTAACACCGAATGGGATGAAGACAGTCCCTTTCTCGACAATGATGGCTATGCCCTCTACTTCAGTTCACGCGGTCATAACAGCATGGGTGGCTATGATCTCTTCCGGTCATTACTGGAAAAAGGATCCTGGACGCCCGCATTGAATTTGGGTGCACCCATCAACACACCCCATCACGACAGCTATTGGGTAAGCACCCGCGATGGCAAGCGGGCGTATTTTGCTTCTGAGCGGCCTGGCGGATTTGGCAAAGAAGATATTTATTTGATTCAACTTCCCGTTGAACTACAACGTGATGTAGTTATTAAAGAATCGCCGGTAGTTGTGAAGGAGTTGCTCCTTCATTTTGCGTACGGTGAGGCGACGTTGCCTCCATCGTCATTGGACAGCATCCGTTGGTTCGCGCAACAACTGCCTGCCGGATCGAACTTGGAGATCGATGGCCATACCGATGCGGTGGGTACAGAAGCCCTGAACGATGCCCTGGCGCAACGGCGCGCGGAAGCAGTGAAGGCGATCATGCAGGCAGCCGGGATACCAGCCAGCCGAATGAAGATCATTGCCTTTGGCTCCCGTAAACCGCGAATTCCGGATTCGGGCAAAAAAGAAAAAATGGCCCGAAACAGAAGGGTGGAGGTACGGGTTATTAACAATTAAAAGTGGTAAATCGCATCGTAATTCAAACTTCGTCAGCGTGGTAGTTCCCTACAAAGAAGACAACGGCAGTAAGAAGCAACAGGTGGCCCGGATGTTTGACAGCATCAGTGGCAAATATGACTTCCTGAATCACTTTCTCAGCCTGGGTATCGATATCCGGTGGCGACGGAAGGCCATTGCCTTGTTGAAAGACCTGCAGCCAAAGACCATCCTGGATGTAGCCACGGGTACCGGGGATTTTGCGGTGGAAGCGTTGCGCCTGAATCCCACCAAAGTTATTGGCGTGGATATTTCTGAGGGAATGCTGGACGTAGGCCGTCAGAAGATGAAAGCCCGTCAATTGGATGGAATCATTGAGTTGCGTTCCGGAGACTCAGAGAAACTTCCTTTTGAAGATAATTTTTTTGATGCCGTGATCGTTGCATTTGGAGTGCGAAACTTTGAAGACCTTGAACGTGGCTTGTCGGAAATGTTGCGGGTGGTAAGGCCGGGTGGGCGTGTAGTGGTTTTGGAGTTCTCCCGACCGACAAAATTCCCGATGAAGCAGTTGTACAACGCTTATTTTACCGCCATCTTGCCATTGATTGGCCGTTGGGTTTCGCGCGATCAGGCAGCTTACAGCTACCTTCCCGAATCCGTTCAGGCTTTTCCTGATGGACCGGATTTTATCAGGATTCTGTCCGATGTAGGTTATAAAAACCCTCAAAGCAAGTCGCTCACCTTCGGAATAAGTTCGTTGTACTGGGGTTCCAAATAGGCCTTTGCCTGTTGCTCGTGGTTGAGTCGCACGCGCAGCACTTCAAGTGGGCGCGCAGAAACAATCCGGAATGGGATCGTCGGAAAATTTCCTACGGCTTCGTGATCGGACTTCACACCACCGCCTACGAACTTAAATATGCCGATCGCTTTGTCACGCAATCATTCGATACCGTTCATTCAGTTCAGGGTTCCTTTTCTCCCGGCTTCTCCCTCGGTTTCCTGGTCAACCTCCGATTCAATGATGTGCTGGATTTGCGCATTATGCCCAAAGCTGGATTTTATAATCACAAACTCACCTACTACTACACCAACAACAGCACCAAGCAGCAACTGATTGAAACTACCATGGTGGAGTTTCCGGTCCTGCTGAAGTACAAATCCCAACGACGGGGCAATGTGAGGATGTATATGCTGGGGGGATTCACTCCTTCGTTTGAGGCTTCTGGTAAGAATGACATTCAATCCACCACGGCCAACCTCAGTGTCAAAAGCCGCAACGTAACGCTGGATGCCGGATTCGGTTTTGATTTTTATTTTCCGCTCTTCAAGTTATCCCAGGAGATACGCTTTCAACGCGGTATTAGCGAAATGCTGGGAAATGATGCCAGCGTGTATAGCGCCCCCATCAAACACCTGAATACAAATACCATTTCAGTTTACTTCATTTTCCAATAAAGTCTTCCATGAGTACCCATCGTATTGTTCTGATTACCGGCGCTACCTCAGGTATAGGTGAAGCAACGGCGCGCCTGCTTGCAACACATGGATTCAAACTGATCTTGTGCGGACGTCGTGCTGATCGCCTGAAGAAATTACAAACTGAACTTTCGGCGAGGACGGAAGTAACAACGCTATCTTTTGATGTTCGCAACCGGGAAGCCGTGACCAAATCATTGCAATCGCTCCCGGAGCCGTGGAAGAAGATCGATGTACTCATCAACAATGCCGGCAACGCCCATGGCCTGGACCCCATCCAGTCAGGTAATGTTGATGACTGGGATGCCATGATGGACATCAATGTGAAGGGATTGTTGTATGTGTCCCGTGAAATTCTGCCCGGTATGGTAGAACGAAAGTCGGGTCATGTGGTGAACCTGGGCTCCATTGCCGGCAAAGAAGTGTATGCCAACGGCAATGTGTATTGTGCCAGTAAGTTCGCCGTCGATGCCTTGACCAGGGGCATGCGCATTGACCTCAACAGTGCGGGCATTAAGGTAACGGCCATACAGCCCGGTATGGTAGAGACTGAATTTTCTTTAGTGCGATTCAAAGGTGACGCTGAACGCGCAGCAGCGGCTTACAAAGGTTTGACCGCCTTGAAGGGAGAAGACATTGCTGACTTGATCCTCTTTGCCATTACACGTCCGGCACATGTCGTGGTTGCTGACCTTGTTGTTTTCCCTGTCGCCCAGGCCAGCGCCACCGTGGTGAAGCGCGATTAGTCACGTCCAACTCTTCCATCCCTCATTTCGGTCAACCCTGGCTGGCTGATGACTTTTGTCAGCAACCGCAGATCGGAGGCAGTATTCCCCTTAACAATTTGGTAATATGCACTCTTTTCCAAAACTTCGAGAACCAATTACCCCAGTCCCATGAAAAGGATAATTAAGAGTTTCTCCCTCATCATCAATTACAAGACATTCATTGTCACCGCGTTGTCGGTGGTTTCTACCTATTGGTGCGTGGCGAACCACATCACGGCAAAATTTCCGGATATGCTGGTGGGTGTCGCCATTGTCTTTCCGGTGGTCTTTTCAATAGGCTCGGCATACAACCGCAGGGAAACGGCCCTCCAGCGCTGGGCTGATTTCAGGGGTCACGCCATTGCCTTGTACTATGCAACGCGTGACTGGACTTCAGACAAGGATACCGACCTGCCGATGCGAGCAAAGAACCTCATTTCAGACATGATGGAACAATTGAAGGATATTCTGAAGGGTGGCCGGGAAGAGTGGGTTGAAAACGAAGCAAAATTCTATCAACTGTTTTCAAAATTATCAAACATCACCATGGAGATGCGCGCGCATGGAGTGCAAAGCGGCGAGATCTCGCGGGTGAGCCAGTATGTAAGCAAGATGGTAATCGCCTTTGATAACCTGAAAGTCATTTATCTGTACCGCACGCCGGTTACCCTGCGGGCCTACAGCAAGGTTTTTATTTATGTGTTCCCGATTATATACGGACCTTATTTCGCCAGCCTGGATCAGGACATTGCCGCCCAGTTGGAATTTGTAATGCCTGTTCTGTATAGCTTTATCCTGGTAAGCCTGGATAACATCCAGGATCACCTGGAAAATCCTTTTGATCAGGTGGGAGAGGACGATATTGAATTTGACGCAGAGGAAACCAAGCGTTTGCTCAACTGACAGTTTCATGTAACATGAGAAAGCCCCGAATCCGGGGCTTTCTGGTTATTACAAATTCCTGCTATTTCTTTTTCTCCTGGACTGCAATCTGCAGTTCATTCAATTGTTCATTCGAGATGGTAGACGGGGTATCAATCATCATGTCCCGCCCTGAATTGTTCTTGGGGAACGCGATAAAGTCGCGAATGCTGTCGGCACCACCAAACAGGGAACACAATCGGTCGAAGCCAAAGGCAATACCACCGTGGGGAGGTGCGCCAAACTCAAAGGCCTCCATGAGGAACCCGAATTGTTTTTTGGCTTCTTCTTCCGTGAAGCCAAGGTGGGTGAACATCAGTTGTTGCGTAGGGCGGTCATGGATACGAATAGATCCTCCTCCAACTTCAGTACCATTGATTACCATATCATAGGCATTGGCACGTACCTTTCCCGGTGCTGTGTCCAGCAAGGCGATGTCTTCCCGCTTGGGGGAAGTAAACGGGTGATGCATGGCATGGTAACGGTTTGTTTCCTCGTTCCATTCCAACAGCGGAAAATCGATTACCCAAAGTGCGGAGAACTTATTCTTGTCGCGAAGACCCAATTGACCGCCAATGAGGAGGCGAAGTTCGCCCATGGCCTTGCGGGTTTTTTCGGCTTCGCCAGACAATACCAATATCAGATCACCGGTTTCGGCATGGCAAGCCGTTGCCCATTTCCGCAGTTCGTCTTCCGAATAGAATTTATCAACAGAGGATTTGATGCCACCCGCTTCGACGCGGACATATATCAGGCCCTTGGCGCCGATCTGCGGGCGTTTTACAAATTCGGTGAGCTCATCCAATTGCTTGCGGGTATAGTGGGCGCAGCCTTTAGCGCAGATAGCGACCACCAATTCAGATTGATCAAATACAGGAAACCCTTTTCCCTTGGCGATGTCGGTCAATTCCACGAAGCGCATATCGAATCGGGTGTCTGGCTTATCCGATCCGTAAAACTTCATTGCCTCTGCATATGTCATGTGGGGCACAGCAGGCATGTCGATGCCTTTAACGTGCTTGAACAAGTGCCGGACGAGGCCCTCGAACGTAGATAAAATATCTTCCTGGGTGATGAAAGCCATCTCACAGTCGATCTGTGTGAACTCAGGCTGTCGGTCAGCGCGGAGGTCTTCATCGCGGAAGCATTTAACAATCTGATAGTATCGGTCAAACCCGGAAACCATCAGCAATTGCTTAAAGGTTTGCGGTGACTGGGGGAGGGCATAGAACTCACCCGGGTTCATGCGGGAAGGCACGACAAAGTCGCGGGCTCCTTCCGGCGTGGATTTGATTAATACCGGCGTCTCTACTTCAATAAAACCCAGGCTATCCAGGTACACCCTCGTTTGCTGGGCCATCTTGTGCCGCAATTGGAGGTTCTCACGAACCGAAGTACGACGCAGGTCCAGGTAACGATACTTCATGCGGAGGTCATCGCCGCCATCGGTATTTTCTTCAATGGTAAAAGGGGGCGTCTTGGACTCGTTGAGAATTTCCAGCTGTTCTACTTTGAGTTCAATTTCGCCGGTGGGGATCTTATCGTTTTTGGATTGGCGTTCGGAAACGGTACCTGTTACGCGCACAACGAACTCCCGGCCGAGGTGTCGGGCAGCTTCGATCAACTGAGGGTCTGATTTTCCTTCTTCCAGAAAAAGCTGTGTGATGCCATAGCGGTCGCGGAGGTCAATCCACAGCAGACTGCCTTTGTCCCGGAGTCGCTGTACCCAGCCCGTCAGGGTGACTTTCTGCTGCACGTGCTGAAGCCGGAGTTCTCCACAGGTGTGTGTTCGTAGCATGCTAATTTGATTAATTTTGGGCGCGCAAGTTACTAAACGTTGACTGTTATCGTTATACCCTCATCCAGGAATAAATGATTCGAATACTAAGCCTTTTTGGCGTTTTGCTGCTGACAGCAGGTGCACCGGGAAAACTTGTTAAAACCAAGGTTGGGGACGGTATTTCGGTGTCTATCCCAGCCGAATTGATGGCGATGACACCGGATGATATCGCCCAGCGTTTTCCGTCTGTAAGGGCACCCCTGGGGGCCTGGTCCAACGAAGACCGGGCGGTGGATTTTAGCGTGAATATCTCTGCCACCAACTGGCCTGATGCCAATGTGGCTTTGGCTCAAAAGTTTTTTAAAGCCGGGCTGAGCAACCTGTATGACCGGCTTGACTTGAACGATGAAGGGATTGTGGTGCTGCACAAAAAGCAGTTTATATTTTTTGAATTCGATTCCCGCATCAACGGCGATCGGCGTAAAGAAGGCTATCAGGACCCGATATTGAAATACACTTACATCATGTACCTGGTTGAGCGGGGCCGGACCCTGGTCTTCACGTTTTCCTGTCCGAAAGACCTCAAGCAGGATTGGCAGGCCACGGCAAAGGCTATGATGCACAGCGTACATGTACGCTAACCGGAAAGCCTGATATTTTTTTTCAGTTCATTAGCCGCGAGGAAAGATTGGTTACTTTGCGACTGGAATGGATCACCCTGTTATGGAATTGGATGACGCCTACTTTATGAAGGAGGCTCTTAAAGAAGCTGCTAAGGCATTTGAAGCAGGCGAGGTACCAGTGGGTGCGGTGGTTACCAGCCAGAAACGGATTATTGCACGCGCCCATAACCAAACAGAGCGATTGACCGATGCCACCGCCCACGCTGAAATGCTGGCCATGACTTCCGCCTCCAACTACCTCGGTGCTAAGTACCTTACAGAGTGTACCTTATATGTTACCCTGGAGCCGTGCGTGATGTGCGCCGGTGCACTGCACTGGGTCCAGCTCCAGCGACTTGTGTTTGGAGCTTCGGATATACAGCGTGGTTATAGCCTCGTCTCAACGCCATTGCTGCATCCACGCACCGAAGTGGCACGGGGTGTTTTGGAACAGGATTGTAAGAGCCTGATCACACAGTTTTTTCAACAAATCAGAACAAAATAGATATTACAATATGAGCATGGAATTAAAAGGAAAGGTCATTCAGTTGCTGGCTCCTCAAACGGGAATGGGGAAGAAGGGCCAATGGAAGAAACAGGAGTTTATCGTAGAAACCCAGGCGCAGTATCCCAAGAAAGTATGCCTGTCGGCGTGGGGAGAAAAGATCGATCAATTTCGCCTGAGCGAAGGAGACCTGGTCAATGTATCAGTTGATCTGGAGAGCCGTGAATACAACGGTCGCTGGTACACCGAAGCACGTGCGTGGAAATTGGAAAAAATCGGCGGAGGATCTGAGAAAGGTGCCCCGCTTCCACCCGTGGGCGACGAACCCTACGTATCGGGATCGTCAGCCTCGGATGATTTGCCTTTTTAAGAAATCAGGCTTTCGCCTTTTTGCGTGATTCGTCTACGACGCGCTTACCATTCTCGTGCTTGCCCAGAACGATGACATCTTTTGTGGTCTCGTACTGACGAGCGGCCTGCAACATGGCTTGTTCGCTGTCGCGAATGATGATGGTTCCGGTCTTGGCGCCTTTGTTACGAATTTCAAGGTACCAGCCGTCTTTTTTCTTTTTTGGTAATACTGGAGGTCTGCCCATTGATCCTATTGGTTGAAGTTATAATTGATTCAATCCACGACCCTAATGGCTCTCCCGGCAAAAAAAAACGCTTTTATTGGGGTGAATTAGGGCTTTCGAGCCGCAAAGATAATGTTTTATTTGGGTTTGCCGGCTGGATTTATCCCTTAGTCCGGGCAGCAGACAGGTACCCGGGCAACACCACACCAGCCTTGAGCGCCGGGTCGGCCTGAGGTGCACCATAGGTAATCTCCATCGGCACAACACCTGCCCACACATCCAGGTCGTAATCTTCGGCATCGTCTTTGGGTGCCCCTGTCCGGATTTTGGCCGACGCTTCGTGAATATCAAAAGAAATGACCAGGGTCTCTTTCCACTCATTCGCGGTGGGCTTGCGGATATCTGCCCAGCGACCCGGACAGACCTTATTGGTAAACGCCTCCAGTGCCTGGTACTGTTCGTCTATATCTTCTACCAGACGCGGTGTGCTAAAAATAATCACGGATCGATAGTTAACTGAATGATGCATGGCTGAGCGGGCGAGCACCAGACCATCCATGAAGGTCACGCCGATACATACGGGTAATTTTTTGGCCACGAGGTCGCGCAGGTACCCGCTGCCCACGCTTCCATGCACATACAGGCGGTCGTTGATGCGCACAAAGCCTGTGGGAACTTGAAAAGGTTGTTGATCCAACGCAAACGCCAGATTGCAATAAAGGGCCTCATCCAAAATCGAATACACCGTTGCTTTATCATAAGAACCCCGCTTGGGGAGCCGTGTGATTTTGGTTTTGTCGGTAACCGGAAATTGATCTGCCATAAGAGTTGGTTTTGGTTGTTATCAGGAACGCACGGTCAACAGAATTTTTCCAAACTGTTCACGGTGCTCCATGTGTGCAAATGCAGCATTGATTTCAGCTAATGGAAACGATCGGTCAATGACCGGTTTGATGCGGTGCCGATGCAGAAAGTCCAGCATAGATAGGAATTCATCCGTAGTACCCATGGTCGTTCCCAGGATACTGATCTGGTTCCAATACAAGGTCCGGGTGGTCACCTCACTAATATTGCCAGCTGTTCTCCCAAAGTTCACAATGCGTCCTCCGGGAGCGGCGAGGTCCACCAGTGCCCCAAACGATGATCCACCAGCACTGTCTATGATCACATCGAATGCGCCGGCCAAATTTCGCAGTTGATCCGGCCAGCGGTTATCGCTGTAGTCAACCGCACCTTTGGCACCTAGGGCGAGGGCTTTGTTTCGTTTGTCTTCCTGGGAGGAAGTGACATACACCATTGCCCCAAATGCATGTGCCATGGTCAATGCCCAGAGCGCAGCTCCACCCCCGATTCCCGTGACCAATATCCGCTCACCGGGTCGTAAGCGGGCTTTGGTAAATAGGGCGCGATAGGCGGTGAGCGCAGCGAGAGGTACTGCCGCTGCTTCAGCCATAGTAAGGTGTTCCGGCTTTTCAGCCAACTGCTTTTGATGAATGACCAGGTACTCAGCGAAAGTTCCGTGATCCGGGAATCCAAGGATCTTAAAGGTGTTGGACTGCACCATCGGATTCTTACCCCAGTCGATGGATGGATTGACGATCACTTCTTTTCCCACCCAGTTTTCCGCCCCTTCACCGACTGCCTCAACAATTCCTGATGCATCTGAACCCAATATCACCGGCGATGACAACGGTGCTGCTTGCTCGCGCTGAATCCAAAGGTCGCGGTGATTTAATGCTGCCGTATCAATGCGGATCAGCACCTGGTCTTTGGCCGGTATCGGCCCGGGCACATCTGCAATCAGCAGCGGTGTATCCTTCTCCCGAAAGAGGGCCGCTTTCATAATTTTGTGATCAGGCTGGAATGATATAATTCCAGTTATGCTTGTCAGCAATACTGCCATTGCGAATGCCGGCCAGCGTTGCTTTCATTCGCAATTGAATACTGTCTGCAGCCACCGGAGGTAATGAATAGTCCGTACCATGGATATTGATAACGGCGATGGGAGCGACGACGGCAGCGGTACCAGCACCAAACGCTTCTGTCAGCGACTTGTTCTTGAATCCTTCCGCCAGTTCATCCACTGACACGCGTCGTTCTTCAACCGTAATTCCTGCTTCGCGGGCGAGCGTAAGAATGGAATCCCGGGTGATGCCATCCAGGATCGCCGAACTCAGCTTCGGGGTGACAAGTTTTCCATTCAGAACAAACATCACATTCATCATGCCTACTTCGTCAATGTACTTGTGCTCTTTGTGATCGGTCCAAAGCACCTGATCAAAGCCCTCCTGGCGTGCCACCTGGGTCGGATAAAAAGCGCCGCCGTAGTTCCCCGCGCACTTGGCAAAACCGGGACCACCTTCGGCAGTTCTTGTATAGTGGTCTTCAACTTTCAATCGGAATGGTTTGCTGTAATAAGGTCCAACCGGGCTGGTGAGCACTACATACTTGTATTGATCAGCTACCTTAACACCAAGGCGGGATTCGGAAGCAAACACCAGCGGACGCAGGTACAGCGCCCCTTCACCACCGGGTACCCAATCGCGATCAACATCGATCAGGGTATGCAGGGTTTGAATAAACATGTCGTAAGAGATCGATGGCATGCACATCCGTTCCAGGGATTTGTTCATCCGATCGTGGTGTTTCTGTGGACGGAAGACCGTAATGCTGCCGTCCGTACGACGAAATGCCTTCATGCCTTCAAAGATCGCCTGACCGTAATGCAGGGCAAGGATCGCCGGCGTCATGTGCAGCTCACCAAAGGGTACAATCACGGGTTTGCTCCAGTTGCCACCTTTCCAGTCTGACAGAACCATATGGTCAGCGATATATTTTCCGAATTCAAGGTTATTAAAATCCGTTTCGGCAAGGCGTGAGTGAGTGGTCTTTTGAATATCAAGCGCAGGTGCGGCAGTCATAGGAGTAGTTTTTTGTTAAGGTAAAAATATTTTCACTGATTTCATGTGATGCTACAGGAACTGTATCATGGGTTCTTGATGAATAGGAAAATTAACAGACCGGGCCAGAAAGCAATGCGCATGTGCTTGTGTATGCAATGCAATGGCTTTGTCTTTCATGCTGGCATCCTTTACGGTTACTACAGGACGTAGCGTGATCTCTTTGAATTGTCCGCTGCCATCCGGGTTTTCAATCATGGTACCGGATGCTTCATCCTGATATGCTACCACGACTACCTGATTGACGGCACAAAGGTGCAGATACCACAACATATGACATGCCGAGCAGGCGGCCACCAAACTGTCTTCCGGGTTATAGCGCGATCCATCACCTCGAAACGCTGGATCAGAGGAGCCGGGTATTTCTGGTTTTCCTGTTGCGCCGATGATGTGATTTCTGGAATAGGCCTTATAGTCACTGGTACCGCTGCCCTCATTTCCAGTCCATGTCACCGATGTCTTGTACTGATGTGTTTTAGTCATAATCAATCTATAAAGATTTTGCCGATGAGATAAAGACTTGCCTGACCAGCAATTTCTACCCGATCGCCGCGCAATACACAGTCCAGGCGTCCACCTCGTGATGAGCATTGGATGGCGGACAGGTTACGCTTGCCAGTCCTGTTCGCCCAGTATGGCGTAAGGGAGGTATGGGCCGATCCGGTGACCGGGTCTTCGTTAACGCCAGACTGCGGTCCGAAGAAACGGGATACAAAATCAGTTTTGTCGCCAGGCGCCGTAACAATCACGCCGCGACAGGGCACCGAGGCCAGGCGTATCAGGTCCGGCTGAAGGCTTCTGATTTGTGATTCATTCTCGAATACGAGCATGAAGTCGGTCTTACCCCTGAAAACGTGGGTGGGTTTTATATGAAATGAATTGCCCAACGCTTCGGGTAACATAGCTGGTGTCAGGGTATCTGCCGGGAAGTCCAGCACCAATTGCTTCCCTTTGCGGGAAACGGACAGCGGTCCGCTTTTGGATTTGAAGATGATCTTTTCTTCGAGAAATCCTTCATGGTTCATCAGCACATAAGCCGTGGCAAGTGTGGCGTGGCCGCAGAGATCAACTTCTGTGGTTGGTGTAAACCATCGTATATGATATCCGCCTGGTTCCTTTACGTAAAATGCAGTTTCTGCCAGGTTATTTTCCAGGGCAATGTTTTGCAGCAACTGATCGGGCAGCCAGGAGGTAAGGGGCACGACAGCTGCCGGATTCCCCTGGAAGCGTTGCTCAGCAAAAGCGTCAACCTGATAAATGACAAGTTCCATAGTCGGTGGTTAAGAATTTTCTTCGAGTAAAATTTCTTCGGGTTCGCTTGCTTTGATGCCAGTCGTTTTCAATTGATACCCCCTGTTGACCAGATATACCCCTAACACGACGATGCCAATCGCAATGAGAATTTGAGAATTGAGCTTTTCGCTCAAAATCAACCAACCCAGGACTACGGCCACAATGGGATTGATGTAGGCATAGAGCGAAACGATGGTCATCGGGAGATGTTTAATGGCGTATGAGTAACACGCGTACGCCGCGACAGATCCAATCAAGGCCATGTAGATCAGGGAATAGACAACGGGCTCCGACCAGCGAATGGAGGAATAGTCATCAAGCAGTAGACTGACGGGAAGAAGAAAAAGCGCTCCGAAAACCATTTGCAAGCCTGCATTCAGAAAAGGATTGGAGTGTTTGTTTTTCTTTTTGATATAGATACTGCCAATGGCCCAACAAAGGTTGGCAGCAAAGGTAAGGGCGATCCCCAGGGTATAGTTGGCATCAGAGAATTCACTCAGGTGTTCCCAAAATATCAGGAGGATGCCCGATAAACCGGTGAGAAGCCCTGTTACGATCAACCAGTTTGGCTTTTCATCGCGGGTAATGAGCACGTTGATCAGGATGGTCCAGACAGGCATCATCGAGCAGATCACGGCAGCCACGCCTGATGAAATATAGACTTCAGACCATCCGACCACCGAAATGCCCAGGGTAACCATAAACAATCCGCTCACAGCCTGGTGCATGAGTGTACTACGGTCGGGCCATGATGCCTTGCCCACGGTGAGCATGAACGCCACGAGGATTGGACCGGCAATAGTGAAGCGCAGCAGCGAAAAGAGAAAGGGGGGGAATTGTGTAACGCCAACCCGTAATCCCAGGTAGGTCGTGCCCCAGATCACACAGACGGCCCCGAGGGCTGTGTACGCGATCAGAAGATTCTTTTTTGGTGCTGAATTCATGAGACAAATTTTCCCGGTTTAACGGATACAAAACAGTTTCAGTTTTTACTATTTTGACCATATCAGTTTTGATGGCCAAAACGCAAAGGGCAACCTCGGAGACGGTATAAAGCTAAAGGAAGTGTGGGTGACCTGAAGACCTTGTTGAATTCAAGCTACATAAACAACGTGAGATCGAAATCTTATTTCAACAAGATCAGGTATTGCCAGGGTTTTAATGGGATGGTCGTTCCAGGCGCAAGGCTGATTCGTTCGCCGCTAAAGTAATCCCGATAAACTCCGGTGGGACAAGGCGAAGTTAGCCTGGCATTGGTGGTATTGCCAGAGAAATTTAAAATACCCACAACCTCATCAGTTCCCTTGGTTCTCAGAAAGGCGTAGGTCAAGCTATCGCGCTCATTGATTCTTACAGGCTGACTGCCGTAGTTTCCTGCCCATAGCGCAGGGTGGTCCTGGTGAAGTTTCACCAGCTTCCGATAAAAAGGCTGCAATTGTTGAGGGTCGCTCCAGTCAATGGTGTCTTTGGCAAAGAACTTAAGTCGTTTGTTTAATCCTGCTTCCTGTCCGCTGTAAAGCATGGGCATGCCATAGGCCGTAAAGATAAATGTGGCAAATGTCTTCATCCCGTCTCCGTAGCGTTCGAACTCTGTGCCATGCCAGGAATTTTCATCATGGTTGGTAATCATGGTTAGCCGAAAGGGTTGCTGACCATATTCGTGAATGTCTTGATCGATCCAGTCTGCGATATCATTGGCATTGGCCTTACCGGGAAGTACATCATCGGTAATATGAAGCAGTGGCCATGCGTAGGTGGCGTCAAAATTCAGGTGCATGCGAGCGCCGTCCCATTCAGCGAGCCAAAAGAGATCCTTGATGGGATCCAGGGCTGCATGGGCTTCTTCCCAGAAGTACATGGGTATTTCATGTCCGGCGTGGTCGCAGCGGAATCCATCTATCTGGTAAGTAGTAACCCAGAACTTCATGGCTTCGATCATGGCTTTGCGTGTCTCCGGATTCTTGTGGTTGAGGAGTGCGATGTCGAGCCAGTCCGATTCGTGTGTGATGTTCCCTTTTTCGTCATGTGCGTAGTAGTCAGGATGGACGGTCACCCAGGGATGATCCCAGGCGGTGTGGTTGGGTACCCAGTCCAGTATTACATACATGCCCAGTTGATGGGCCTTGTCTACCAGTGTTTTGAAATCAGCCTCGTTTCCAAACTCAGGATTGATCTCGTTATAGTTTCGTATGGAATAGTAGCTTCCAAGCGGTTCTTTTCTGTTCTTGATTCCGATAGGCTGAACAGGCATAATCCACAACACACCAACACCAAGTTCTTTAAGCCGGGGAAGGTCATTGGTAAATGCACTCAATGTTCCGGCAGCGGTATGTTGTCGGATGTTAACTTCATAAACCGTCAGGCCTGCTACCCGCTCACGCATGTGCGGGGTGGATGGGTCTCCGGGCTGGCAAGCAGATAAGAACAGGAATATGACGATGATGAGTTGGGCTGATTTCATAAGAAAGGCTTGGTAGGTAAAGATAAGGACTTTATGAAATGGGCCGGACTTAGGTCAATTTTATTAAATTTGAATCTGAAAATTGAATGAACCATGGATGTAAAAGATAGTAATGGCAATCTGCTGGCAGATGGCGACACCGTCACCCTGATTAAAGATCTAAAGGTTAAAGGGTCGTCCCTCACGCTCAAGCGCGGCACAGTGGTGAAGAAGATTAAGCTCACGGATGAGCACGACGAGGTGGATTGCCGGATTAACGGAAGCAGCATTGTGCTTCGGACAGAGTTCCTGAAAAAATCATAATTGAACGGATCTGCTAAACCTAACCCCCTAACGTATGAATGCATTTTCCCGCAGTTGGTTGATTACCAAGCTTAGCTTCTCGGTAATCAATAAAGATCGCGAGCTGTTATGGTTCGCTATTCTTTCCTTTCTGTTTTCAGGGCTTTATTTGGTGGCGATGGTGGTACCCCTGGTCTGGTTTGGTACCTTTGAAGATGATCCGGAGGGTGGCCAGCGCAGTCTTGAGTTGGCAGAGTATGCAATCATTTTCGTTGCCTATTTTGGATTGGCATTTGTGGCAACGTTTTTCAATGTATGCGTGGTGTATACCAGCAAGGTGAGATTTGAAGGTGGTGATGCTACTTTCGGAGAGAGCTTCCAGTTTGCCATGTCCCGCCTGGGTCTCATCCTTCAGTGGAGTCTGGTATCCGCCTCAGTGGGTTTGCTGCTGAGAATTCTCGAAAACGCTTCCCGTAGCCTGGGCAAAGGTGGTCAGATCGTATCGTCCATTATCCTGAGTTTAGTAGGTATGGCCTGGGGTATCGTAACCATCTTCGTTGTTCCGGGTATCGTATACGACGGTCTGGGACCATTCGATGCGATCAAAAAGTCAGTTGAAGTAATCAAGAAAACCTGGGGTGAGAGCCTGATCCGGCATTTTGGTCTTGGACTTATCCAGTTCCTGGTGGTCTTTGCGGTGATCGTGGTTAGCGCTGGTCTGACCTTTGCGCTGAGTATGGCATTTGATTCCATCGGGATGCTGATCGGTATTGGACTTGGTGTCCTGATGCTCCTTCTCTCCATCCTGATATTCGGAGTTGCGACATCAATTTTCAATACAGCCCTGTATGTCTATGCTACCCAGGGAACCCTGGCCAGTGGTTTCGACCAGGATACCATGCGCTCTGCTTTCCGTACAAACACCTGATAGGTCTTAAAGACCTGTCAGGTCTTCTTTTTTTGTACCGCCTGAAAGGCCGCCTTGAGGTCTGGAGACAATAGTTTGCTGGCGTTCCAGCGAGCCATAAATTCCAGCGCTTCGGACACACCATGGTCCCGTGTATGCTGCAGGATGGTTTTGGTGCCCCGGATGGATATGGGTGACTTCGAGGCAATTGTATCAGCCATCTGTTGTACGGCTGCCATCATGGTTTCTTTGGTGTCCATGAAATCATTCACCAGCCCAATCTCCCTGGCCTCAGCGGCACCAACATGCCTTCCGGTAAATGCCATTTCTGTAACCACCGCCGGTTTTACGAATTTGGGTAACCGTTGCAGCGTGCCCAGGTCAGCCACCATCCCCATATCAATTTCTTTAATGGTAAAGTAGGCATCAGCCGTGCAGTACCTCAAATCGCAGGCGGCCACAATATCCAATCCTCCACCAATGCAACCATTGTGAATGGCCGCAATGACTGGTACGCTGCATTTTTCAATGGCTGTTACGCAAGCCTGTAAATGCAGGATCATCTCATACAATTCACGGGTTCGTTGCGGTTCAGGAATTTTTTCGAATTCAACCACCGACATCAATAACTCCAGGTCAATACCGGCACAGAATAATTTTCCTTCTCCTGAAAGTACAATCACCCGAACGCTTCCATCACCGTCAAGGTTGTCAAAGATGGCTTTGAGTTCGATCCAGGCTTCCTGGTGCAAGGCATTCGCCTTCTGCGGCCTGTTGATGATAACGTGGGCTACCCATTGGGTGACCTCAACCCGAAAGTGTTTATACATATTCCGAATGTATTTATTCCACCTTTGAGATGCAACCGCTACCGGAAGGCCATGAGCGAAAAAGTAATCATGGCGGTGTGCTTCTGTGGATTGATTACGGGGTCTGAAGTGTGGATCATGACAAGACCAGACAGGCCAACACTGGCCTGCAAGTGATCGTCCAGGCGAATACGGCCATACGATACGCTCAACCCTGCAGACCAATACCAGCTGTTATCCAGTACCTGATTGTTATGCCAGGTAGACGCAATCACATCGAGGTGCCTGTTGGTGTATAGAGCCCTGAAACGATTTACCCAATCGCGCTCCTCGGGCTCAAAGACGAGATTACCCAACAGGCTCATATGCTCCAGGGTAATCTTCTTGTTCAACCGGAATGAAGTGGTCAGCAGAAACACCACATCCGAACCCTTATCGACAATGGCGTTTTGTTCTTCCAGGAATGAACCAATAGACGGGGTCATCGTCCATTTGTCAGACAGGTGCAGGTTCTTGTACACCGTGATCAATGCAAAGTTGTAGAACGTGCCATGGTCTAACAGGTCTTGCCCTTTGAATACGAGGAATCCCCACTGTTTGCGGTCGTAAGTAAAGTTGATATCCGTAGTTGGGTTGTCACTTCCTACCCGGCCACCAAAATTGAAAATGGCTTTGGAATGAGCGCGAAGGGTGAGCCGCCAGTGAGAGCGGGGTTCTTTGGATTTCACCGTGTCCTGATCAACAGCATAAATAGCTGTTACCAGGAGTAACGACATCAGACCGATCAGCGTAATTATTCTAATCATGATCCCGAATTACCGTTTTCACGGACCACATAAAATTTTTATCAAAAGTCGGATGTGGTTTGTTAAAATAACAGTTTCAGAATCGCTATTTTTGACCAGATCAGTTTAATTGACACATGCGCACCGAAACCACACAAGATCACCTGTACCAGGAAGTAGCAGACCGGATCGAACGCCTGATCGAAAAGCAGACCCTCAAGGTTGGCGATAAGCTGCTATCCGTCCGAACGCTCAGCAAGGAGCAGGGGATAAGCCTGAGCACAGCGTTTCAGGCTTATTACCACCTCGAAAGCAAAGGATTGGTTGAGGCACGCCCACAATCCGGGTATTATGTGAAGTTCTCTCCGCGGCATATGCTCGAAGTCCCCCGCTGTGCAAAGCCTGCTGAAGAAGCTATCCCGGTGACCATCGACCAGATGATCAGCAGCGTG
>DNZD01000104.1 GCA_003504855.1 Cytophagales bacterium | reverse complement strand
ATTCTATCCGGTCTTAAGGTGGAGACCATGGCCTCGGAAGGCAAATGTGTTGCACGACATGAGGGAATGGTGGTGTTCGTTTCCGGCGCAGCCCCGGGCGACACCGTTGACATTGAACTCACCAAAATAAAATCGGCATTTCTGGAAGGTCGCACGACGGCGATCACTGCATATTCTCCTGATCGCGCCGTACCATTTTGTAAGCATTTTGGACTTTGCGGCGGATGCTCATGGCAACACATCAAATACGAGGTTCAACTGCAATACAAACAGCAGCAGGTGATCGACAACCTCGAGCGCCTGGGTGGCCTGACATTGCCCCCTTTGCGTCCGATTTTCGGTTCAGCACGGCAACAACACTATCGCAACAAACTGGACTTCACCTTCACCGCCAACCGGTGGCTCACGAAGGAGGAAATGGGAGAGGGATCTACCGGAACACCCGGACTGGGCTATCACCTGCCCCGCATGTACGACAGGGTATTTGATGTGCATGAATGTCACCTCCAGCCCGACCCATCGAACCGGATACGACTCGCGGTAAAGGACGAGGCCATGAAGGCCGGAATTCCTTTCTTTGATCTGCGCAAGCAAATTGGCTTTCTGCGCACGTTAACGATTCGTACCGCCAATGGCCATTCACCCATCGGATCAAAAAAGGAGGTGATGATTATTCTCCAGGTGACATACGACAAAATGGAGTGGACGGAAAGAATATTGAAGCGACTCGAGGCAGACTTTCCGGAAATCACCTCATTCAACTACATCATCAACGGCAAGAAGAATGACACGTTCCACGATCTTGACATCATATGTTGGAAAGGAAATCCATGGATCACGGAGTATATGCCCACGCCGGACGGCTCCGGCGTGTTGCAGTTCCGTGTCGGACCGAAGTCCTTTTATCAAACCAACTCCGAGCAAGCTTACGAGCTGTACCGCATCGCCTGGGAACTGGCTGATTTGAAACCGCACGAACTTGTCTATGACTTGTACACCGGCACCGGCACCATTGCCAATTTTGTGGCGGGACAAGCTAAGCAAGTGGTCGGCCTCGAATATGTGGCGGCAGCCATCGATGATGCCAAGGTAAATTCGCAATTGAACGGTATCAGCAATACAGCATTCTTCGCCGGCGACATCAAGGATCTGCTCGATGATGCGTTCCTTAATACCCACGGCCGACCGGATGTCATCATCACCGATCCGCCACGGGTGGGCATGCACGAAGACGTTACGAAGATGTTGCTCAAGGCAGCGCCACAACGCATCGTGTATGTCAGTTGCAATCCAGCTACGCAGGCCCGCGACCTGAAGACCCTGTCGGATGCGTATGATATAATTGCTGTTCAGCCCGTGGATATGTTTCCGCAGACGATGCATGTGGAGAATGTGGTGTTGTTGCATCGGAGGTGAGGTAGTTATCCGTGTCCTTAACCGTGTCCTACACCTATTAGGTGTAGGACACTTGTCCTGGACTTCTCCCGGAGCCACTGTTAAAACCCAGTAGCAACTGTTAGCAAAACTGGGCAGCCAAAATTGCTTCCCGGACAATATCATTTCGAAAGGCCTTAATGGTTGGGTTTTTGTTAAGAAGTAATCAGGAATTCCACCAGAAAATTCCTTGGTATATCCGTGAAGATTGCCGTATTAAGGTGTCCTACACCTAATAGGTGTAGGACACCTATCAGTCTTCCCTGTCATCACGCTCGGCAAACCGTCACGGTTTGGCTATCTTTATCCTAACCCATATACTATGAAAATCCTCGTCTGCTTTGCTTTAGCCTGCTCCTTGTTTTCAGCCGTAGCGCAATCTCCTGATGACTCATACACCCGTTATGAGTTACTTGATCCGGCCACGCAGAAGTTCAGGATACTATATGATGTCACGGCTACCGAGGCAGGCGCCTCCTATTACTACAACACCTTGCGCAAAGGAAGCGAACACCAGGTAGATGGCGTACTGGACCTCATGACGGGTCAGCCACTCGGATGGAAAGTAGTATCAGGTACTGACGCCCGAAAGGCGGGCTTTGCTGCGGCACAAGCAGACACCGACTATCTGCAGGTGAAATTGGCGCGACCTGTGGCACCCGGTAACGAATACCGCATCCGCATCGACAAGACGTATCAGGATCCCCGCACATACTTTACAAAGGATGGAGTTATCGTTTTTGACCGGTTGCTCACCATTGCCCGCAACGCCATTGTGTTGCCGAAGGGTTATGAGGTCACCATGTGTAACTATCCGGTTCAGGTGATGATGGAGCAGGACGGAAGGATTAAACTAAGTTTTCTCAATGTCGGCAATGCCGGCGTGCCCTTGCACCTTGAAGCAAGGAAGCTCAGTGCCACGGCGAACCTTTTTGTAACACCAGCGAAGGCTGCGCCGATGATCATGGGTCAGGGTCGTGATAAGTCCAAAGCCCGGATTGATTTTTCATTCCCGGAAAGGGCCAATCAGACCCGCGAGATCGTTTACTTCCTGCAGCAACCCGAAACCCATTCCTTCCGACTTTATCACGACTATACCGAAGTGCGCGAAGGCACCGATCGTTACCTCAACGTGGTTCGACCAGGCAGCAAGGCCTCCAATCCCTCTGCCATGATTCTTGATACAGGCACACCCCTTAAAGTCGAGACTTTGAAAGGTATGGCCATCACGGAGCGCGGACTGGACATCAGTGAACCCGTAACGCCGGAATCTGAAGTAGTGGCCATCTGGTTTGACAAGGTGAAGGCGGGACAATCCGTTCGGTTGCGTATCGAAGAGACCTATACCGATCCCAACCGGTACGTCCTCTACAACGATGAATTTATTTTTGACCGTTCATTTGGCCGGCCGTTTAATACAGTAGTGTTGCCGGCAGGATGGTTTCTGACTGCCAATGCAGTTCCTGCTACGATCAGCCTTACGCCGGAAGGTAATATCAGTCTATACTATGTGAACTCCGCTCCGGAGGATATTGATGTGCTGATTCGCGGAAGAAAGCGGTGATTATAGCTCTACGCGGCGCACGACACTTTCCCGCACATATACTTCCTGGTCTTTCCACTGGACACGAAGCCACACATCCTGGTGACCGCTGACGGAGAGGGAGTGCCCTTCGCCAATGACAGCAATCACCGATGCGCCGGACGAAGGTCCCGACATCAGGTAAGCATTGGGTTTTGCCACGATAGCGCGTTCCGGGATCAGGTTGAAATTGATGTGTGTGAATAGGAGGGCGAGAAAAACTATCAGTCCCAGGGCGGGCGCGACGGGAGATTTTTCGCGTCGATACAGAAAATACATACCGGCGAGGAGGAGTACGCATGCTGCTGAAAGTGCTGCGGCGATATTGACGTATTGTTCCTGCAGCCAGGCGAGGGCTTTGATGGTTTCGTCTGTTTCGTAGCCTTCCAGGTTGTTTTTGGCGGCTACTTCTTCCATTTTCTTGAGTGCCTGAGAGTCGTCGGTGGCGAGGTAGTAGAGGTTCAGGTAATACAGAGATTCGCCGAGGTGGCCGAGGGCTTCCTGGATATAGGCCATTTTGAGGAGCATGGCGGGCGAGTAGTGTCCTTCTGAGAAGATTTTGTCGTAGAGTTCGAAAGCCTGTGTGTATTGGCGTGCGGTGTAGAGCGAGTCGGCGTGCGGGAGCGAACGTGCTGATTCTGTGGTGTTCGCCTGCGCGGAGGCCACAATGAAGAGGAGGGGCAGGATAATTTTGAGGGCCTGTTTTTGCATATTTTTCACATCCTGTTACCTTTGCGGGCTCAATTACGGAAAACGGTCAGGAATACCCAAAACCCGGCTTGTAAGAGGTGGTTGAGACGCCGGAGTAGAGGTTGCAAAGTGGGTAGACCCATTTTTGACCAGGGCTACGGTGGGTAGAACCCACCTTTGCCAAGGTTACGGTGGGCAAAACCCACCTTCGCTAAAGCTACGGTGGGTGAAAGATCTCGTAGCTCAGTTGGTAGAGCAATACACTTTTAATGTATGGGTCCTGGGTTCGAGTCCCAGCGGGGTCACAAGAGTAAAAACGAAGCCAGATGATTATTCATCTGGCTTTTCTTTTGTCTGAAATTATATGACCCCGCTGGGACGAGAAAGCCTGTCCCGACGTGGGAACTCTTCGATTAGAATCTGCACTTTGCTATTGTCGCTCCATTTATAGCAGCTGCAATGCATTCCGTCGGGAAGGCCCAGCGGGCTTACAGAAACAAAGCCAGATGAGAAATCATCTGGCTTTATTATTTAATCGAGGCGGGTTGACCCCGCTGGGACGAGAAAGCCTGTCCCGACCAACGTGGTCTTAATTAATTCACTGAAAGGCGACTTCAAATCAGAAGTTTATCTCTGCATGAATGCATTTCCGTCGGGAAGGCCCAGCGGGCTTACAGAAATGAAACCAAGCCTTTCGGCTTGGTTTTTTTGTTGGGATGAAATCATATGACCCCGCTGGGATCCCCGACCAACCCACTTTCCATTAGATGATTAAAATTGGACGGTACTTGACCAGTTAATTCTTGTTCGGATGTATTTCTGTCGGGAAGGCCCAGCGGGTTCACAGAAACGAAGCTTGGTCAACGACCAGGCTTTTTTTGTTGGTATGGGGGATCCCGACCAACCCACTTTCCATTAGATGATTAAAATTGGACGGTACTTGACCAGTTAATTCTTGTTCGAATGTATTCCGTCGGGAAGGCCCAGCGGGGTCACAGAAACGAAGCTTGGTCAATGACCAGGCTTTTTTTGTTGTTACGGCAAAACAATGAAACCAATTTTGCAGGAAGAGAGTTTGTAGTAAAGTCGACTCCGTAGCTCAGCTGGTAGAGCAATTGACTCTTAATCAATGGGTCGAGAGTTCGAGTCTCTCCGGGGTCACAAAGTAGAAATGAAACTAGGTCTTATGGCTTGGTTTTTTTATTGGGATGAAACATGTTACCCCGGAGAGATGAGAAGCCTGTCCCGATGTGGGAACTGTTAACTTACACTGAGTTGTAAGTCTTCAGGTACTTGATTCATCGGAGCAATGTTTTCTGTCGGGAAGTCTCTCCGGGGTCACGAAGTAGAAATGAAACCAGGCCATATGGCTTGGTTTTTTTATTGGGATGAAACATGTTACACCGGAGAGATGAGAAGCCTGTCCCGACGTGGGAACTGTTAACTTACACTGAGTTGTAAGTCTTCAGGTACTTGATTCATCGGAGCAATGTTTTCTGTCGGGAAGTCTCTCCGGGGTCACAAAGTAGAAATGAAACCAGGCTTATGGCTTGGTTTTCTTTGTTAGGATAAAATCATATAACCCAGGAGACGAGAAGCCTGTCCCGACGTGGGAACTGTTAACCTACGCTGATTTGTAAGTCTTTCAGGTACTTAATTCGGGGAGCCATACAATATGTCACCATCCCCGGTTTGCCCTGTTAGGTTTTGAATACTCGTATAGCTAATTTATTGCAAATTGTAACCCAGCGTTTTTTCTTGTTATACCTGTAGTCATTCGATAAACACCTAATACGTTAAACCGATGAAGAAGAGTCAATTCTTATCAATTCTATTGTTCACTATTCTAACTTTTCCAGCTGCGCTGGTAAGCAGCGCTCAACAAGTCGCGCTGGCGAATGATGGAGAAGAGTATTGGATTTCTTTGGGAACCAATAAAGTAAATGCGGTTTCACATAGCGGATATGGTGAGGAAGGGTATAAACTTGATGGCGATCGATTAAGAATTATGGGATTCTTTCGAAAAAGCTTTGATCAGAAATTTGTAAGAGCAACTAAATTGGATGTGAATAAAGTGGCGATTGTTATCAAGCATCGTGGTGCCGCACTTGATTCTCAGGTATTGTCGTGTGGCGGGATTCATTCAAAATGGAGAGATTTTTATGTTGACCTGAAAGGCGTTCATCCTGGAAATGATTACATGGTGTATGCGTATGATGCCGAAACCAAAAAGTTGCTTACGATTAGGAATTTTATCCTTGCTGCGGACAGAGTACCACAATTCGTACCTGCTAATAAGCCCTTTTATGTTGCCCGGGTGTTTGAGTATACACCATCAACTACCTCACAAGCACTATGCGATCGATGCGAGGGGTCCGGTAAGATTTCCTGGAGAGTAAATAAAACGTGGGATGTGGTGAAATCCACGAATGTTGATGGTAGCAAAAATACAGATACTTACTCCGGGTATGTGTGGGAGGATAGCACGTGTCCCAGGTGCCTGGGAACGGGGAAAGGCAAAAATTGACCCTTGTAAAGCGCGTAATTAATAACCACTCCTGGAGTCTGTTTCCTACTGAACCGCCATATGCTTGCCGACATTGCCGTTTTTGCCGGAATAGGTATAGCATCGATCAAGTATGGATAGAGTATGGATTAAGCATGGATAGAGTATGAAGTCCCCACCCGGGTGTGCCCTGGGTGTCCGAAACCCTGTCTGCTGTTACGGCTCAAGTCAATGTCGATCTGTCATACACCTTCCGGCCATTTAGTGGCCATTTCAGGACAAGCGTAAACCAGGCCTCAGGCCTTCCGTTTAACATTCAAAACAACGTGCCATGAAAGCATATTCCGCGCTCCTGATCTTATTGCTCTGCCTTTCACTACAAGGTAACGCCCAACCCGCTGCACCTGTGCTGGTGGAAGCGGACTGGTTGAAAGAGCACCTGAAAGATCCGAACCTTGTTATCCTTCAGACGAGCTACCTGAAATACGAATACGACCAGGAACACATCGAGGGTGCACAATACCTGTGGCCCGGATGGCTGGCACCGGATTCTCCATATGGAGCCATGAACGCTCCGGATTTGAATGACGCCACCACACGATTAAGGTCTTACGGCATTACCGATCAATCGCATGTGATCATTTGTCATACCCGTGGCGACGTGAGTCAGGCGGCACGCATGTTTCTTACCCTCGAGCACCTGGGCCTTCGTGGCAAAGTGTCTTTCCTCAACGGAGGCCTTGATGCCTGGAAGAAAGCAGGCAACGCCGTAACACAAGTAGTGCCGGTGGTGAAGAAGGGGAACTTCAAAGCAACAGAAAACGGACTGTTGGTCGACAAGAATTATGTGTTGAAAACACTGCAATCAGGTCAAGGCACTATAATCGATGCGCGCGCTACCCGCTTCTACGATGGCGAACCGGTGGGCAATCCGCGCGACGGACATATCGCAGGTGCAAAGAACATTCCCTTCATGGACCTCGTGGACCAATCCACGAACAAGTTCAAACCTACGGATCAGGTAAGCGCCTATTTTATTCCTGTGGCAGACAAAAGCAAGGAGGTGGTGACATACTGCTTCATCGGACAAACCGCCAGCGTGGTTTATCTGGCCGGCCGGTCGTTGGGCTATGATGTGAAACTCTATGATGGGTCCATGCAGGAATGGAGCCGTATTCCGGAGCTGCCCATGGAAATAAC
>DNZD01000372.1 GCA_003504855.1 Cytophagales bacterium | reverse complement strand
AGTTTGCCCAAACCTTCCAATGCAAAGTATTCGCACTGGACAGGGATAATAATGGAATCAGCGGCAGTCAGGGAATTGATGGTGATCAGGCCCAATGAAGGCGAACAGTCGATGATAATAAAATCGTATTCATCCTTGATCGCTTTGAGTGCTTCCCGCATGCGTTCTTCCCGGTGTTCGATATTCACCATTTCAACCTCGGCGCCAACCAGATCGATGTGCGAGGGGAGGATGTGAAGGTACTTCAGGTCGTTCTGAACAATCGCCTTATTGATGTTGGCACCGTCGACCATACATTCGTAGATACTCAACTTTACCCCTTTGGGGTCAACGCCCAGACCGGAAGTGCTATTAGCCTGAGGATCAGCGTCTAACAGCAGTGTTTTCTTCTCCAGGACAGCCAAACTGGCGGCCAGGTTAATGGCGGTGGTCGTTTTTCCGACACCTCCTTTTTGGTTGGCAATTGCAATAATCTTTCCCATCAGTGGGTAGGTTGAATCAAATAAAAAATGGCGGCCTTTTTTTAGGCCGGGGACAAATATACTTATTCAGGAGGGGCTGCGGAATTACTTTTTCTTCTTCCGGGCTTCTTCGCTGGCCTTCATGGCTTCTTCCAACTTGGTCATGAATTTGGACTTTGAGCCGCCCCCGGAGAGTATCTTCTTCTTGTGGTCTTCCATCACCTGCTTAATCTTGTCTTCATCCACAAAACGGCGAATGATCGCCTGCTGGGCGAGGCCCACCACGTTGGACACAAAGTAATAGAAACTCAAGCCTGCCGAGAAAGAATTCAATACAAACATGAAGATGACGGGCATTACATAAGACATCGACTTCATCGGGCCGGTTACTGAACTGATCTGGTTGTTTTGCCATGTCGATACCAGGGTAGAAATGGTCATGAGCAACACAAACAAGCTGACGTGGTTGCCGTAAAACGGGATACTGAATGACAGATTCAGGATAGAGTCATAGGTGGATAAATCCTCCGCCCACAAAAATGACTGTTGTCTCATTTCTACCGATACCGGGAAGAAATAGAACATCGCAAAAAGGATAGGCATCTGCAGCAACAAAGGGATGCAGCCGGCCAGTGGGTTTACGCCTGCCTGCTGATACAACTTCATCTGGTCCTGCTGGGCCTGTGTGGCATTGTCGCCATTCTTCTCCTTGATCAGGTCTAACTCCGGCTTCAACAACCGCATCTTGGCCATGCCGAGATAAGAAGAATAGGAAAGGGGTGTAAGAATCAACTTGATAATGATGACCAGCACCAGGATGATAATGCCATAACTGGAAATGAAACTTTCCAGGAATCTGAAGATGGGCAATATAACAAACCGATTCACCCAACTCACCGGCGGCCATCCCAGGTCCAGGTTTTTCTGAAAGCCATTGGTGACCGAAGAAAGCAGTTCGTACTTATTGGGTCCGAAGAAGTACTCAAACTTAGCTTTGTTAGCAGTGACGTCTGCTTTGGGGATATACAGTTTTACCGTGGCTGTTTTCATGACCGAGGTATCTGCAGGATCAACGGTTGTGGCAACCTCGCCGCCATTAAAGGTGCGGTCTGCAATGATGGCGCTGGTGAAGAATTTCTGTTTGATGCCTACCCATTTTACAGGGGCTGTCAGGTTTTCTGATTCCGGATCCTGGGAAGCCTCAGACAGGTAATCAAATTCGTCGGTGGTTGTAAAATAGTTTACAGTCGACTTAATCCGGCTGGTGGTCATATCCTTTTCCTGCAAGGCTATGCGATCAACCCAATGAAAGGTAAGTTGTTCTCCATTCAGGGACTGGTCAAGGCCTGAAGTTTCGATGCGGTACTTCACCTGAAATCCATTGGAGGGAACCGTGTAGATATGCCGGATGGTTTTACCCTCCGCCAACTGTGTGGTGAAGGTGACCTCCGTACTGTCGGCCGGTAGTTTGGTGTCCGGGTGAATGCCAGTGATGTTCCGTGATTCACCGGTATAGTACAAGCCATAAAGATCCGTGTCTTTCCCTTCCAGAATAGCATTGAGACGGAATGCGTTAGACGATCCGGTAGCCAGGTAAAGAGGTTTGTGGTAATACGTTTTGAAGTTCTTGAGCTCCACTTCCTTGATCACCCCGCCATGGTTGGAGAAGCTGATAATCAGGTCGTTAGTCTCTACCCGCGTCAATTTCTCTTCGATGACAGCTGCCGGATTTATCGTTGCGGAAGCTGTGTCGAGGGGCTGGGTTGCCCTGGCCGTAGAGTCAACCTTTTCACTGGTGACAATCGGAGGAGTTTCTTTCGGGGGTTCTGGCGCGAAGAAGTTAAAGTATACCAGTAAGAGTACAGCGATGAGCGTTAGCCCGATGGCGGAGTTGCGATCCATAGTAAGTTATTACGAGAGAATGATCAGGATTCCAGTTTCTTATAATTCAATGAGGCCTCGATAAATTTCACAAAGAGCGGGTGAGGGGCCAGCACCGTGCTCTTGAGCTCGGGATGAAATTGTACGCCAACGAACCAGGGGTGGTCCTTGAGTTCAACTACTTCTACCAAACCGGAATCGGGATTGATACCGGTGGCTTTGAGACCTGCCTCTTCCATTTGATCCAGGTATTTATTGTTGAATTCGTACCGATGGCGGTGGCGTTCCTGGATCATGGTCTCGCCGTAGATGGCGGCAGCCTTGGAACCCTTCCTTAATTTACAATCATAAGCGCCCAGCCTCATGGTACCACCTTTGGAAGTGATTTTCTTTTGCTCTTCCATCATGTCAATGACGGGGTGTTTGGTCTTGGAGTTGAGTTCCGTGGAGCTTGCATCGAGGTGCAGGACATTGCGGGCAAATTCCACCACGGCACATTGCATCCCCAGACAGATGCCCAGGAACGGTATTTTGTGTTCGCGCACATATTTGATGGCTTGAATCTTTCCTTCCAGGCCGCGCTCTCCGAAGCCCGGGGCAACGAGCACACCTTGAAGGCCTCCCAGTACGTCAGCTACGGTGTCTTCGGTAATATCCTCCGAGGAGATCCATTGCAAGTTTACTTTGGCGTCGTTTTCGGTGCCGGCGTGGATGAATGCCTCCGCGATGCTTTTGTAGGCATCGGGGAGTGAGACGTATTTCCCTACCAGGCCGATCCGAACTTCATTGGTTGGATTCTTGAGTTTGCCGAGGAATGCTTTCCACTGCTCGAGATCGGGCTCGTTCTTGGGGTGAAGTTTCAGCTTCGATAAAACCCGTTCGTCGAGTTTTTCCTTCCGCATGAGCAGGGGCACGTCATAGATCGTTTCCGCGTCGATGGCTTCAATCACTGAATTGAGTTGAACGTTGCAAAACAGGCCCACCTTCTTGCGAATATCCATGGGAAGTGGCATTTCTGTGCGGCAAACGAGGATATCGGGTTGGACTCCTTCTTCGAGCAGCTTCTTGACAGAGTGCTGGGTTGGCTTGGTTTTTAGTTCCTTGGCAGCCTTGAGGTAGGGGATGAGGGTAAGGTGGATTACCAGGGAGTGGTTGGCTCCGAGATCCCAGCGCACCTGACGAACGGCTTCTATGAACGGCAGAGATTCAATATCTCCGACGGATCCTCCGATCTCAGTGATCACGAAGTCGAATTTGCCGGTTTCGCCTAGGAGGTAGAGGTTTCGTTTGATTTCGTCGGTGATGTGGGGGATCACCTGG
>DNZD01000096.1 GCA_003504855.1 Cytophagales bacterium | reverse complement strand
CTCACTACTCACTACTCACTACTTACTACTTACCATTTACTTACCACCCACCGCCCACGCCAACCCATCCGGACCACCGCCTACGTCAATCCGTGCAGTGACCTCTAATGTCTTGAGGTCTATCACCGCGACATAGTTATCCGGCGTACAGCCAACAAAAGCGCGGTTGCCGGCCTCATCAACTTCAAGCCCGGCGCCACCGCGACCGATGGGGATGCGTTTGATCTCTTTGCGCGATGCGGCATCAATCACGGTGAGGTCGCCCGTGCGTAAACTGGTGACAAGAACACGTTTTCCGTCGGGAGTAAACTTTAAGCGGTTGGCACCAATCACGTTGGCATTAATGACGGCCACGGATTGTTGTGCTTTGATGTCTATGATATGAATGGTGCCATCGCCCGCACAGGCAGTCCACAAGAATTTTCCGTCCGGCGACACATCAAATCCTTCTGCACCCTTCGCGACCGGGATGACGGTTTGTATCCAGTCTCTTCGCGGTTGTTGCGCCGGACCGCCCATGGGATTAGGACCGGGTGTGATCAACGTGTCTGTCAGTACGCTCACAGTGCCTGCGTTAACATTAGTGGTGTAGACATTCCGTTGGTTGCGGGTCACATAAATCATGTGTGTACGGTCCTGACCTGTACCCATGCTCCAATCCAGTTTGCCCGTTGCAGGATCCAACCTGCCGACAGCGCGGGCACCCTCTGCTGAAAACCAGGCCTTGCCGCCTACGAATACAATGCCGTGGGGACCAATCAAGGGTCGTGTATCAATATTGGGCAGGGCTTTTTGTGCGACGAGGTCAATCACATTGATCTCATAGGCGCGACCTCCGCCGGTGTTGGTGACATAGGCAAATTTTCCATCGGTTGATGCCACCACTTCATGGGGATCCGGACCCACCGGAATTCGCGCCAGCACCTTTAGCGAAACGGGATCAACAATGGCGAGGGTGTGATCACTCTTGGAAAGTGCAAGCAACCGGGTTTGACCCTGGGCAGAAAGACCGGCGACGAGCCAAATCAGGATCAGGAAAATTCGTAAGGTCTTCATGGTTGTTGCTTAATCCTTGTTAAACTCTCCGGTGCCACGAAGCTCCACTTCATTGCTTACCATCGCCTCAGGCAGATCGGGTCCGACGTTGAAATCTTTGCGGTTGATCTTGCAGGTGGCCTTAATGCCGATCGCAGGTTTCTTGGTACGGGGATGTGGCTCCGGGCCCATCAAGGTTACATCCATGGTGATGGGCTTCGTAACGCCTTTGATGGTAAGATTACCGGTCAAGGTGTACTTGTTGCCGTTCACTTTCTTGAGTGAAGTGCTTTTGAAGGTAAGGGTAGGAAAGTTGGCCACATCAAAGAAGCCGGCGTTCTTCAGGTCTTTGTCGCGCATCTCATTTTCTGAGTTGATGCTGGCGGTCTCTGCAGATAGCTCAAAAACAGCATCTGAAAAATCATCTTTGGTTGCGGTCATCCGGGCCGTGAAGGTCCTGAAGTAGCCATCCACTTCTGAAATCATGTGGTGGCCTACCGTGAATCCGATTTTGGAATGGCCCTTGTCGATGGACCATGTGTTTTGTGCGAAGGCGCCGCCGGCAAGGCATAGCGCCAGGATGATCATGCTGAGTTGTTTCATGTGTGAAAGGGGATTGGGTTGATCTTTTATTCCTTGTTTAGACAGCCGCGGGTGAAATTTTATTCCCTGCGGCCAACGATAAAGATAACCCAATCCCCTGCCGATGAAAAAGCGATTCTTCCCTGGTAGTGCTGTTTGTCAGGTAAAATGCGATGTCCTCACCACGCGTACGGGATGCGAAAAGGCGATGATGGCATATCGCTCGAAGTATTTTTGTTGCAGGTGACGCAGGATGAGGTCACAACTTTCTTCCGAGACGATGGTTTCGATCTTGATGTTTTCACCTTCCCAGGGGTTATCGCGCACCCGGAAGAGTCCTTTTCCGGATGCGACGGAAGCCGTATAGCCTTTGGCCCCAAGTTCGATGAGCTCTTTTTCGAGCGGCCCAGCGAGTTCTTCTTCAGCAATGATGGTGAGCAGTAGTAGTTGATCCATGGTCAGTAGATTTTAAGCATGAACGATCAGGGTGGCGATGTGATGGTACAGCGGCAGACCGATCATGATATTAAAGGGAAAAGTGATGGCGAGTGCAGCCGTGATGTAATAGGATGGATTTGCATCGGGCAGGGCTACACGACACGCAGCCGGAGCTGCGATGTACGAAGCACTTGCGGCCAGCACACCGAGTATTGTGGCACCACCGAGACTGAGGCCTGCAAGATGACCGAGGAATATTCCGAGTATCGCATGCAGGATCGGAAACACAATTCCAAAGGCTACGAGAAACAATCCACCTTGTTTCAGGTCAGAAAGTTTTCTGCCTGCTACGAGTCCGGCCTCCAGCAGAAACAACGTCAGGACACCCTTGAAGGGAACATCAAATAAAGGAGCCACCTGTTCCCATCCGGTTTTGCCGATGACCAGACCAATGATGAGAAATCCAATCAGCAGCAGACTGCTCTTGCCGGCAAACAATTCGCGGGCGATTACGGACAAAGGTACCTGTTCGCCATCGCGAGCCGGCGTGTTGATGCGTGCCAGCAGGATGGCAATGAGGATGGCAGGAATTTCCATCATGGCCAACATGCTTGGCATGAAGCCCTCGAAAGAAATTCCGAGATTCTCATGAAAAGCAAGTGCGGCACTGAATGTCACCGCCGAAACGGAACCGTAGTGGGCTGCCAACGCAGCCGCATTGGAGATATCCAGTTTCGCGGCCTTGCGCATGATCCAGTAAGTCCAGATGGGGATGACACAACAAAGCGTTATCGCTACGAGCGCCGGCTGATACACATCGGCAAAGGACGCCAGCGAAAGTTTATATCCTCCCTTCATGCCAATGGCAACGAGGAGGTAGATGGTGAGTGATTGATATAGAGAATCCGGAAACTTCAGATCACTCTTAACCCGCGAGGCGATGATGCCCAACAGGAAGGCGAGAACCATGGGGGATAATATGCTGCTTAACATAGGAGTGTTGGTGGTGGGTTTGGATTATTCAAAGAATTCAACTTCTCCGGTTTGCAGGTTGTATAGCCCACCGATGATGCGGAGGGAGCCTTCCCGCACACGCTTGCCCAGCACAGGTTCAAGGCTCTTCAATTGATTGACCTGCATCTGGATGTTTTCTTTGGTGGCGGCCAGCAGCAGGTTGCTTGGATTCTTTTCTTTGGCGCGGTCTACAGCTGGCTTTATGGCATTGATCAGCGTGATAATATGCCCCGGAACTTCGGGGAGATTCACAGCAGCACCTACTGCGCCGCATTGGGTGTGACCCATTACGACAATCAGCTTGGTGCCCAGGATCTCTTCGGCGAACTCAATGCTGCCCCAGGATGCGTAGGTTGAAACCTGTCCTGCGGTGCGCACAATGAACAAGTCACCGAGGCCCTGATCAAAAATAATCTCTGCCGGTACCCGCGAGTCGGAACAGCCCACAATGGTGGCGAATGGATTCTGTTTGGTAGCGATCTCCTGAATCCGGTTGGGATCCTGCCGGGGTTTGGTTGACTTACCTTGAACAAATCGCTGATTGCCCTCCCGGAGCCGGTTCAATGCCTGGTCGGGTGGAGTTGGCTGCTGACCGAAGCAGTACAAACTCAGAAGAAGGAGGAAAAGTGTGACTGCGTTTATTCTCATCGGGATCGCTTCATTTTGACGGCTTGACCCGTGGTGTAGTAGATCAACACAGCACTGAATATGATGAGCATGGTTTCAGCGAGCATTTCCAGCGGCTCACGTTGCACTGCATCATCAACCCCGTTGGAAGGAGAGATCAGTCCGGCGCCCATCAGGAGCAATCCGGTAAACAATAGCCCGAAGAGTTTTTTCTTCATAAGATTTGAGTTTGGTTTGACGGGCGCAAAAATGAGACGCCGGGCGCATACTTTTTTATTTATATGTATTATGAAAAACATAACACATACTTATGAATCAATGCCGATTCAATTATGGGCGTAGCCCGGTGATCGCCTAGCGGGATGTGTAGGTATTGCTGAAGGAGTAGACCAAGCTCAGGTTCCAGATGAAATCCTTGCTCGCAGCGATGTCGCTGGTAATTCGTTTGTTGAGGATGGATGAAACAGAGAGCGGAAAATCTTTTCGGGCTGCCGTGATGGTGGCGGTGTAGAAGTAACCGTCATGGTTATCCATCTTGAGGTAAAATAGCTGGGGATTGAACCGCAGAAAGTAATCCCTGGCAACCGGGATATATGCAAAGTTCGCGTTGATGGTGAAGAAATAAGTATTCTGCGTGGCGTCGGGCTCAAAGCCGTGCGACTGTAAATAGTAAATACCGATGCTGGTGTTTTTGGTCAGGTAATAATTCGGAACAATTTCCGCTGCGAAGTAACGCTGTGAGGTCATTACATCACGTGTGACACCATTGAGGATTACGGTATTGGTTTGAAACACCAGCGACGGATGGGCACCGACGTTCAATTTGAATTTGGGCTGCGATATCACTTTGTAACGCCACCAAAAAATAAAAGACCAGGGTTTGCCTTCCATCGCAAACCGCATCTGAGGCTCGAAGGTGAGGCGCCGGCCCATCGCCAAATCAAAAATCACGGCGGGTTTCCCCAGGGAAAAAGTCGGGAGCAGCGATATGCCATTGTTGGTAGCCGTGATCGCACCCCGGAAAATAGTGGGTGACTTCAGGCTGTCCGGCTGCTGCGCCAGCAGGTGGCTTGAGATCATGCAAGCAACAATCGTCAACACAACAATAGCCGGGGGTGGAGGTAGGGGCTTCATGAAGTTCGCAAAGGAAGTTATTTCCGAACCGCCGGTCAACCTAACGAGCGTTGAAGTATTCAACCCGGTTCGTTACCTTGATCTTTCTTAATTCCGATACCCCATGCGCACGTGCAAAACCATTACACTTATTCTCTTTGTGTCAATCACCATCGCTTTCGGGCAAAAAGACCCGGCCAAATGGGATGTGAATAATCCCGGCGGACCGTCGAAGGATGTCGCGTTCACCACCAACGAGGGCACCTGGATGAACCTGGATGTTTCTCCGGATGGAAGGGAAATTGTTTTTGACCTGCTGGGAGACATTTATATCATGCCGGTCACGGGGGGCGAAGCCAGGGTGCTGCGCTCCGGTCATGCCTTCGAGGTACAACCGCGGTTTAGTCCAGACGGAAAGCGCATCAGTTTCACCAGCGACGCCGGTGGTGGCGATAACATCTGGGTCATGGACCGCGATGGAAGCCACGCGAAGCAAATTACCAAAGAGAATTTTCGCCTGCTCAACAACAGTGTGTGGACCCCCGATGGCGAATACCTGATTGCCCGTAAACACTTCACAGGAATGCGCTCACTCGGCGCTGGCGAATTGTGGATGTTCCACATCAGCGGCGGCGGGGGACTTCAGCTTACACCCAAAAAGAATGATCAGCAGGATTTGAACGAACCTTCGGTGAGCCCCGATGGGCGCTATGTATATTATAGTGAGGAAGTATTTCCTGGCGGATATTTCCAATACAATAAAGACCCTAACGGGAATATCTTCGTCATCAAGCGCTTTGACCGTGAGAAGGGCAGCAGCGAAGTGGTGACTGGTGGAACGGGTAGCGCTATCCGTCCTCAAATTTCCCGCGACGGAAAAACACTGGCATTCGTAAAACGTGTGCGCACCAAATCAGTATTGTACCTGAGGAATCTCGATAGCGGTGAAGAGTGGCCCATCTTCGACAACCTCAGTAAAGATCAGATGGAAGCCTGGACCATTTTCGGTGTATACACCGGTTTTGCGTGGAGTCCGGATAACAAATCCATTTACATCTGGGCCAATGGCAAAATCAATAAGATAGAAGTTGATGGAGTGAATAAGTCAGCAGACGTGCCTTTTACATGCAATGTCAAGCAGAAAATCTATGATGCAGTGCGGTTCAAGCAAAACCTCAATACACCAAAATTTAATGTCAACGTAATCCGTCAAGGCACCACTTCTCCGGATGGAAAGTGGTTCGTGTTCCATGGTGCGGGCTATTTGTGGAAGAAGGAGATGCCCAACGGCACGCCGCAACGCCTCACCTCCGGTACCGATTTTGAATTCTATCCTTCGTTTTCTCCCGATGGAAAATCTCTGGTGTACACCACCTGGAATGATCAGCTGATGGGTAGCATCATCAAAATGGATTGGTCGGGTGTAGTTAAACCGGTTAAACTCACCACGGAAAAAGGCATTTATACCAACCCGTCTTTTTCGCCCGATGGCAAGTCAATCGTGTACTACAAAGATGGCGGCGACTATGTGATGGGCAGTTCATTCAATGTGAATCCTGGCGTTTACACCATGGATGCAGCCGGTGGCAAAGCAAAGCTCGTAAGCGAAAAGGGGAGTGAACCCTATTTCAATGCCAAGGGTGACCGCATTTATTATAATATCGACAATGGCATGAACAGTTCCTTTGGCAGCTATAAAACCGATGGATCAGATGACCGGACGATCTTCAAGTCGACGTACGGCACCTCCTTCCTGGTGTCGCCGAATGGCAAATGGGTAGCATTCATTGATTTATATAAAGTGTATGTCGGTGCATTCCCGCAAACGGGCAAGCCGATTGACATCAGCAGTGGCACTTCTGAGTTTCCGGTGAAGCAGGTCGCCAAAGATGCGGGCATCAATCTGCACTGGAGCAAGAACAGTGACCAACTGCACTACACCCTCGGCGATCAATACTTTACCATCAACCTGGAAGACCGTTTCAGTTTTGTCGCTAACAAGCCCGACTCTGCTTTCCGCATGCCCGAAAAAGGAATTGCGGTTGGTCTTGAATTAACAACAGATAAGCCCGAGGGAACGATTGCGCTGACCAATGCGCGGATCATCACCATGAATGGCAATGAAGTGATTGAAGGCGGAACGATCGTGGTGGAAGGCAATGTGATCAAAGCGGTCGGCAAATCTGCTGACATAACCGTTCCAGCAGGCGCCAAAATAATCGATTGCCAGGGCAAGACTATCATGCCCGGATTTATCGATGCACATGCGCATGCGGGTCACTTCCGTTCAGGCATCACGCCGAAGAAACACTGGCCTTATTTTGTGAACCTGGCTTACGGGGTAACCAGCATGCATGACCCGTCAGCAAACAGCGAAATGGTTTTCTCCCAAAGCGAAATGGTGAAGGCGGGTACCATGATTGGACCCCGCGTATTTTCAACCGGCACCATTATCTATGGCGCCGACGGAAATTTCAAATCGGTCATCAATTCCCTGGCCGATGCAAAGAGTGCGCTTTCCAGAACAAAAGCATACGGAGCCTTCAGCGTGAAGAGCTATAACCAACCCCGTCGCGAACAGCGGCAGATGGTCATACAGGCAGCCCGCGACCTCAATATGATGGTGGTGCCTGAAGGAGGCTCGTTTTTCTACCACAATCTCACCATGGTCATGGATGGACATACCACCATTGAGCACAACCTGCCGGTAGCTGTACTGCACAATGATGTGATCCAGTTGTGGAAACAGGCGGGCACGGCCTATACCCCAACCCTGATTGTCAACTATGGATCCTCCAGCGGTGAAAACTACTGGTACCAGCATACGCAGGTGTGGGAAAAGGAAAGACTGTTGCGGTTTACCCCGCGCTCGGTGGTTGATCCCCGCAGCCGCCGCCGGACGATGATACCCGAAGAAGAATATGAAAACGGACATATCCTCGTGTCGAAGCAACTGAAGAAACTTTCTGACGCCGGTGTGAAGGTGAACAGCGGTGCCCACGGTCAATTGAACGGCCTTGGATATCATTGGGAGATCTGGATGATGGCCCAGGGTGGCATGACCAATCACGAGGCTTTGAAGACAGCTACTATTAACCCTGCGCAAAGCCTGGGTCTAGACGACTGGATTGGCTCACTGCAAGTGGGTAAGCTGGCGGACCTGATTGTGATGGACAAGAATCCGCTGGAACAGATTAACAACACCGAGAGTGTGCGCTACACGATGGTCAATGGCCGTCTGTTTGATGCGGATCTGATGGACCAGATCGGTAATACCCAGAAGAAGCGCGAACCCTTTTACTGGGAGACCAATAAAGGGGCAACCGGATTTTCCTGGCATGAAGAGGGCAATGGTTTGCCACAGTGTTCTTGCGGAAGACATTAACATAGAAGTCAGGGGCGAACGATAAACCGACTCGGATATGAATAGCAGAAAATTCCTGACTGGCATGACGATCATCTATTTTGCACAGATGATGGCGTTGGTTTTACTCAGCGGTGTTGTCGTTTTTCTTAACATGAATGGGTCGCAGCCATCAGGAGATACTGACCCCGCGCTGTTTAAGTATATTATGTATGGATTGGTGCCTGGGGCAATAGTAATCGTGCATATGGTATTCAAGCAGCAGTTGTCAGGCTTAGATTCTGAATCGACGCTTCGGAAAAAGTTGACCAGGTTCCAGACGGCCATGCTTATCCGTTCTGCGCTGATTGAAGTTCCAGGACTGTTGGGGGCAGTCTTTGCGTTGATTACCGGTGACCTGACATTTCTGTTTTTCACGGGTATGGTGGTAGCCCTGTTTGTGTATTGGCGCCCCACAGTCGATACCATCAGTGCTGATCTGCAGCTTTCGGAACAGGAAAGAATGGTGTTATCTGATCCGGAGGGTATTCTTCCTCAATAGTTTTGAATTTTGGATTCTGCTTGCAGATTTTTCTTAATCAGACCGGGTTAATTACTTTCTACCAGCCTTGTCTGATGAAGCGCCTCGCGTCGTCAGGTTACCACCAACCACTTACTACTTACCACTCACTACTTACTTCTTACTCCCCGCCTCTTTCAACCGCTGCGCAAAGTTTGGTGCCGCACTCAGATCGTAGGGCAGTTTGTCCGGGGTTAAGGCAAGTGCCAGGAACAATGAAAAATCCAGCACAATCCGACGGTCGTTATGGGCTGCTTCCCGGTTAGCAGCTTCCCGACCAAGAATGGCGTCGGTCGCGACCATCCATCCGCTGGAGCGGTGAGCCGAGCGTTTATTGAGCAGATTCAGGGCCTCTTCTTTATGTCCTTGTTGGAATGCTATCAGCGCACGCAGGTCCCAGTATGCCCTGACATTGTCAGGACTAAATTTACTCAGGAGTTCTTCTGCTTCGGAAGTCCTGTTGAGCTGGAGCAGGCTATAGATTTGAAGAAAGATCAATGTCCGCTCCCGGAATTCCAGGCTGAGCGATTGGCCCTTTTCGGAAATGAACTCTTCGTACTTTCCTTTTGAGATGAGCGCAGTGGCCAAATCAGTTTGTAATGATCCGTTCGAAGGATCCGATTGCAGGAGTGTTTTACTGATGGTGATCATCTGATCCTGATAGCCCAGCGCAATCAGCAGTTGACCAAGATTGAACGACTGGTAAGCAAAGTATTTGGATGACTCAGGGTTATTCAACACCCGTTCAATGAGCGGCCTGAAATTGGACCAGTCTCTGGAGAACATGGTGACATACAGACGATAGTAGTCCTTTTCAGCAGGGCTGCCCGCTTTGCCCACGAGGTCACCCAGCACTTTCATCAGCTTGTTGTACGATTGCTCGTCTGTCAGCGTGTCCGTTTTGGGGTCAGGTACCCGGTCAGATATATAATGGAGGTAGAAGTCGGCGATATAGAGATCCGGACTTGCAAAGGTTGGATCCAATTTGGTGGACTGGGTCAGCAGTTTATTGCCCTCGGACATCAGTTTCAGGTCGACCATATCGGGTCCGTGGGAATCACTGAAGATGCTTAGTCCTTTCAGGAACAATAAATAAGCCTCC
>DNZD01000165.1 GCA_003504855.1 Cytophagales bacterium | reverse complement strand
GTTTCCATACACCAGCAGTGGCCCGTTGGAAACTGGCTCCACAATAGTTTCGGCATCTACCTGCACTTCACCCTGACCCGCCTCATCGTTGCGGTAGTAGCTCAGTGCACCCGATGGACACTTCTGTATTTGTTCAATGATTCTCCCCGTAGTCGCATGCTCGGGTGTAATCCAAGGCAGGGTTTGGGGATGAAAGACCTCGCCGAGGCCATTGAAGCAGATGGCTGAATGCGCGCATAGTCCTGGCTTCCACACAATGGTGATCTCGCCGTTGCTGTATTTTTTGGTGATGTCTTTCATGGCAAACTCAATTTAATCACGAATAAAGGTATCAATCTCTATGGGATGTGTGAGGGTCCGATGAACAGGGCAGGCATTCGCAATTTCCAACAACCGGGCACGTTGTTCGTCATTGAGTTCACCATCCAAATAAATATGACGCTGAAAACTGGTTTTGTCGGGATAACGAACGGCGTCTACTTCAACGCGGATTTGTTTCAACTTCATCTGCTTGCGGTTGGCATACATGCGCAGGGTAATGGCTGTACAAGATGCCAGTGACAGCTGGAGCAGTTGACCCGGCGAAGGTCCCTCATTGGTGCCACCTGCCTCTTCAGGCTCATCAGCAATCAACGCATGGCCGGTAGCCACCAACTCGGTTTTGTAAATGTCCTGACCGATGGTAGCCGATACCATGTCAGAATGTTTTGTTCAAAACAAATGACTGTTGCGTGAACCGCTGGCGTGGAGCCGTTTCGCGTGTCTTGAATGGCTCCTGAAGGGATTCTGCATCGCCCGGATAGCCTATGGCCATCATGATGGCGGCGGCATGCGTGTCGGGTATGTTAAGGTTAACCCTTGCACGTTCGCGATCAAAGCCACCCATCTGATGGACATTCAAACCCAGCCGGGTAGCCTCCACAGAAAGCATGGCGTTAGCTGCGCCTAAATCATACAAGGCGGAAGCATTGGGTGCATTGTTGCGGGCAAAGTTTTTTCGATACAATGACAACACCAGGAGAGGCGCTTTGCCTGCCCACAGTTTGTTGCCTTCATTCAGCGCATCAAAAAGCTTTGCGTACAACTCAGGTTGGCTGCGGGTGGCATACACATAGCACCAAGGCTGCTCATTGTTGGCCGATGGCGTCCATCGGGCAGCTTCAAATAAGCTATTTATTTTATCCAGCTCAACATCCTGATCAGCAAACGAACGCAGGCTGCGTCGCTTTTCCAGCCAGGGTGCGATTGGAAATTCAGGTTCACTGGAGATTGTTTGGGTCAATTGTTCTTCCATGGTCATCATAACAAAAAGTGTTAACAGCTAAATCGCCAAACAGTTCATTTTGACCACCGGTGAATTCCCCAAACTGCCAAAAATCCTGAAATGGCATGCATAGGCCCTACCAGCAATGGGAATGTACTGTCTGTGGGCGTGCCGTCTGCCAATTGGGTGGTGTTGAAAACCGGGAAGAAACTCACCAGTGTAAAACCAATGGACAGGATCATCCAGATGGTAAAGCCGCGTGTGGCGTACTTCATCAATAGGAAATAGACCAGGCTTCCGAGGATCATGGGTATAATAGAGGCCAATGTAACCGCAATTACGAATTGGGCAGGTATTGTAGCGCCTAACGCATTCGCGATCAGGCTCCATACATTGTTCGCACCAGCGGCGATGAAGGCAGCGATTGCACCTCCTTTGAGGGCTTGTGAAATAGATAAGGTTGAATTCATGGTTATGGTTTATTTCTTAATCTTCGATCAACACGCCCATTTTACCCATTTGATAGTCGCGCATGGCTTCCATGATCTGGGTCTGATTGTTCATCACAAATGGTCCATAGGAAACCACCTCCTCGTCGAGGGGCTCGCCCGAAAGAAACAACGCACGGGTATCTTCCAACGCCTCAACAGCAATACCGGCTCCATCATTGTTGAAATGAATCAGATGGAGTTCTTCTACCAGACCAAACCCATCAACAGTTACTTTGCCGTCCAGAAGATACATCAGCGTGTTGTGTGACGCCGGCACCGGAATCTCCAAACGACCACCTTTTTTTACTATAAACGTCGCTGCATTCACCACCGTCTGGGAAGGTATGGGGCCTTTCACCCCCAACACATTGCCGGAAAAAATGGTACCTGCTACGGAGCCATCTGCGCTGGTATATCGCGGTGCCTCTTCTGCAGACAATGGAAAGTAGGCGGGCTGATCCATTTTGTGATTGGAGGGGGTGTTGATCCACAATTGAATGATCTCCTGTCTGCCGCCGATCTCATGAATATCGTCCGTAGGCCGCTCACTGTGAATGACACCCATCCCCGCATTCATCCATTGCGCCCCGCCGGCATATACAATGCTGTCATGGCCGCGGCTGTCGCGGTGGTGCACACCACCCTGGAAGATAAAGGTTACCGGCGAAAAGCCACGATGCGGATGAGGCCCCACTCCGGCATGACGCGGTTCGAGGTGAACCGGCACTTTAACGTTTGCATGATGAATCAATAGAAACGGGTCGACTTGTTCAACTTGTTGCGTAGGTAATGGTTGACGGATGGGCAATCCACCCATATCCATGGGATGCGCATACAGCAAACGTGAAACTGTTCTGTTTTTCATAGAGCTTATGGCATCATAGGGACTTCCATCAACAAAACTTCCGACGAGCCCTGGGCAACCAGCGATACCGAATCGGTTTCCCACAATCCATATCCATCGCGTCGATTCAGCAATTGACCGTTTACCGTCACCGATCCTTCGATAACAAACAGGTACACTCCGCTTTCACGACGGCGCAAGGTGTAATCCACGGCCGTCCCTTTTTTGAAACTGCCCAATGAGAACCATGCATCCTGATTAATCCACAAAGCACCATCAGTTTTGTCCGGTGCGACTACGGTTTGAAATTTATTCTCACGTTCACTGGCAGGATAGAGTTTTTGATCATAGCGCGGCTTGATGTTGCGCTCCTTAGGGAAAACCCAAATCTGCAGGAAGTTGACGTCTTCTGTATGGGAACCGTTTTTCTCACTGTGCTGCAATCCGGAACCCGCGCTCATGATTTGCACTTCACCGGCGCGGATGAGGCCATGGCCTCCGGTGGTATCCCTGTGCTCCAGTACACCCTTCAGGGGAATGGAAATAATTTCCATGTTGTCATGGGGATGGTGGCCGAAGCCCATCCCACCTTTCACTATATCGTCATTCAATACCCTCAACATACCGAAGTGCACCCGCTCCGGATTGTGGTATCCGGCAAAGCTGAAAGTGTGGTGGCTGTCAAGCCAGCCGTGGTTGGCATGGCCCCGGCTGCCTGCAGGGTGTAGTACCGTTTTCATACTGATTTCCTTTCTGTAAAGATATATATACAATTATTGTATTTACAACAATTAGTGGCTAATAGTTCCCCAAGCCCCAAAATCCTGGTTGGGAGCAGAAAAAGGGGATTTCCGATTGGAAATGGGTCTTGCCGGTATTCCAGACAATTATGCCTCAGGCATGTACTGCAAGGGTTTAACTTTTACCTTCGTCCCCACATGGAAGATCGACTATCTGCTGCAGCAAGGCTCATCAATAC
>DNZD01000335.1 GCA_003504855.1 Cytophagales bacterium | reverse complement strand
CGGTAACAGGCTTGTCTTTCAGGCCATCACCAACGGCGATCACTTTGCCTTTTTGAGGCTTCTCTTTTGCAGTGTCAGGAATGATAATTCCGGAAGCGGTTTTCTCCTCAGCCGCAGCGGGTTCTACCAGAACGCGGTCTTCGTTGGGTTTAAAATTGATCTTAGCCATATGGATTAAAAGGTTTGTTGTTAATAAGCTCACTCGCGTGTGTCGATTTTCATGCCAAAAGGGCATTTCTGCCACTTTGTGACCTTCAAGCACGCCCCTGCAGGGCAAAACCAGACAGAATTGTCGGCCTGTCAGGTTTTTGGGGGCAAAAATGGCAGATTTGACACAAAACCCTTCGATTTCGTATAATTATTCCAGAGTTATTATCGCCCCATGGAACACTTAAAAGACAATTGGCTCACCGACGGCCTGATCGATTTCGAATACAAGAAATATGTCCTCCTCGCGTACCTCAAGCGTGTGAAGGAATCATTCGGTAGGGTAGAACTATACCCGCATTTGTCAGATCTGGTATTCCACTACCGCAACCTGGTTTCCTTAAAGGAAAACAAGGGACTGATTGTAAGTTCATTTCCCCGTGAGCTTTCGCTGGAGAACTTGCGTACCCTCGAATTGAACTACCGGAAGATTATCGAGGATGATGCCGTGATGCAGGAAATTGAATCCATCATGCAATTCGCCCTGCCGCAACTCAAGGATTCGGTGGAAGAAGGTTCTTCCATTTATGAATTTGTGGAATCGAAATGCGAACTGACTGCCGTGGGTGTGGTGCCGCTCTATATGCAGGAGGGCTACATGTTTATCACCCAACCGCCAGAGAAGGAAACTAATATCTACCGTTACCAGATGACGGTATACCACCAAAGTCAGGAACCGTTGAGGGGAATAGCCACGCATTGGGTGACAAAGACTTCATACAGCCTCAGCAATACGTACGAGAATATTAAAAGAAACCTGATCCGACAATACCGCGATCTGCCTAATCCGGCCGCATTTCTGATTGTATCACAAATGCAGTTTCCGTACCAATCTACATTGGTTCCGGTGGCCAAACGACTATTGATCAAGCACCTTTCAAAGGTGGCATGACCAGTTAGTGTGAAGGACTACTTTTTAGTGGTATCTCCGGAAGTCTTATTCAGCGGGGCTGAAGTAGCCGGAAGCGACTGTTGTTCCTTGGTACGCTCTAACAGTTCGTTAGATTCGGCGCCTGGCGCCTGCGTGGTGAAGTTGGTAGCCAGAGAAAAAACCATCACCGCAATGGCACAACCCCAGGTCAAACGCTCAAGCAAGTCGCCTGTCTTTTTCACTCCAATCAAATTGCTGGCGCCACTGCCTCCAAACTGACTGGACAAACCGCCTCCTTTTGAGTTCTGTGCAAGAACAACCAAAACCAGCAAAACAGCGGCGATAATTGTAAGTGAAATGAATAAAGTGTACATAAGTTAACCTTTGAGGCTTTCTATTTGAGCGGCAAAGTAAGCCTTTTTCTGCGGAAATTTCCAAATCAGCTTTTTCAACACCTCAATGGCTTTCTCCTTTTTTCCCTGCTTCAGGAGTATTTCTACCAGGGTTTCTGATACAATGTTGTCGCTGAAAAGGCTGGAATCCTCTGCCAGATCTTTGGGTGTCGCATTGGCTGCAGGCTTGGGAAGTACAGGCTCTTTGCGGATAAATTCCTCAATAATCTGGTTCTGTTCCTGGGCTTTCGGGTTCTGTACCGGCATCTTTTTCTTGGTGGACTTGATCTCATCCAGCAAGGGATCAATCGGGTCTTTGGATGCCTTCGTGGTCGCTTTGGTTGGCGCAACAACGCCATGACTAAATTCTTCAACACTCACTTCGAAATCGTGCTTGGATTTCTTCAGCTTCTCCAGTTGAATGTAAATATCATCCCGGAGCGCATCTCCCATGAGATCCGGTGCCGTTGGCTTAGATTCAGCAGGCGTAGCCTGAACTTTATTGGGCGTCTCTGATAAGGCAACTACGGGCTCAACAGAATAGGCAGCTCTCTTTGTTTCAGGCTGGTCAATATTCTGCGTGGGAGCAGGAGCAGGATCAGCAGCCACTGAAGGTGGCGCTACCCGAGCCACAGCCGGGCTGGTCATAATAAGCTTTAATACGGCCCGATCAGTGGCATAAACGGCTGCCTGATGAAGCCGTTCCTCTGCATCGGACTGCTTTAAGTCACGTGCGCTACGGGCCCTCAGCAGGTGGATAAGCTGACTGTATGGATGTTGTTGGGCGAGTCTCTCCAGTTCACCGGCTTCAGCGGTGTTGAGTTGGGTAAAGTTGTCAACAATAGACCGGAAGCCGGCAGATTCCATGGAGGCATAGGTTGAATAGTAAATCTAAAGGAAATTACCGGAGTCCCCAAACGGCTGAAGATTACCAGTTTGCAACGGTAGCATTGAAGATATCAATCAGGATCTGATCGAATATCTTCTTCTCCAGGTCCTCTTGTACAGAGGTGAAATTCAGGTTGTTGTCAAAATCCTTGTAGAAACTGAAGGAGCGGTCTTTGAAATTGTTTTTGGGTTCCGTCCCGTCTTCATAGGTTAACTTAACAGCAATAGTTAATCTCGACAGAGCAGCCGTATTCACGTCGTTGATATTCCCGGTAGAAACGGGCGCCACCGGATTGATGCGGTATTCCGAAATCGTACCTTCAATGTGTAACTCACCGTTCTCATTCACAACCCGAAGACTCGAGTTCTGCTGATAATAGTCCTTCAGCTTGTTGGTAAAAGTCTGCCCAAGATTGGCTGGCGCCAGGTCAGTGTTATTGAAGAGGGTTTCAATGGTTATGGTCTTCGCAGTTGTAGCGGCACCTGAAAACGAGTAAACACTGCAGCGGGTGGTTACGACAAGGACGAGAAGGGCGGTTAAAATACTAGTCTTCAAGCTGGTATTCTTTAATTTTGCGGTAAAGGGTTCGTTCGGATATGCCCAAATCCCGTGCCGCATATTTCCGTTTGTTATTGTTCTTGCGCAATGCACGCATAATCAATTCCTTTTCCTTCTTTTCGATTGACAAGGAGTCGTCTTCAGCTGTATGACTGATGTCCTGTACCTCCTCAACCTCATCGCGAGCATGATCAGCGCTGGTGTTGAGGTTAAGTGTCACCGGCTCTGGCATGGGTACCCGGTCAACATGATTGACATCGGCGAACAAATGCGGATTCTCTTTGACAATTTGTGCTGCATGGCCCGGGTTGGAAACATTTTCCAGGACAATGCGCTTCAACTCATTCATGTCTTTGCGCATGTCAAAAAGCACCTTGTATAAGATCTCACGTTCTGATAAATCAGCTGATCCCTCTTTGTAAAGTGCTGGCAAATTGGTTTGGGCCGGCGGGAGGTATGTACTCAACTCTTCGGCCGTGATGATCTTGTTTTCGGTTGACAACACGGACATCTGATCCACCAGATTTTTCAACTGACGAATGTTTCCTGGAAAACGGTACTTCAGGAGAATTTCCTTGGCATCATCAGCCAGGCTTATAGGCTTGACTTTATAACGCTCAGCAAAATCTGAAGCAAACTTTCTGAACAACAGTTCTACATCGCGCCCGCGTTCGCGCAGCGGAGGGACGAAAATCGGAACACTGTTCAAACGGTAGTAGAGGTCTTCGCGGGTCTTTCCTTCCTCGACTTTATTCATCAGGTTGACATTCGTCGCTGCCACAACCCGGACATCGGTCTTCAGCACTTTGGACGAGCCTACTTTAATGAACTCACCATTTTCCAGCACGCGGAGCAGCCGCGCCTGGGTTCCGAGTGGCATTTCACCAATTTCATCCAGAAATATGGTGCCCCCGTTAGTCACCTCAAAATAGCCTTTCCGGGCCTCATGGGCCCCGGTGAAGGAGCCTTTCTCATGTCCAAATAATTCCGAGTCTATAGTTCCTTCCGGGATTGAACCGCAGTTAATGGCGATGAACTGACCATGCTTTCTTGGGCTTAGGGAGTGGATTATCTTGGAAAACGATTCCTTTCCTGATCCGCTTTCACCGGTAATCAGGACGGACATGTCGGTAGTGGCCACCTGCATCGCTACGCGCACCGCATGGTTGAGCATCGGCGCATTGCCGATGATCCCAAATCGTTGTTTTACGCTTTGTATTTCGTTGTCGGTAATTGCCATATTTATGATGGGACTACAGTGCCAAAGAGGGTTCCGCCCGAACATCGATCGACCAACACAGAGACGTACATTCCCCTGGCTTTATTTTCTTTAGGGAAGATTACTACTTTATTAGCGCTGTTCCGTCCTTGCAGGAAGTCGGGCGATCTGCGGGATTCACCTTCTACCAGCACCGTGAATGTTTTGCCAATGTCCAGTTGATTGCGTTCCAGCGAATGACGGTTCTGTTTTGCAATGATCTCCTCCAGCCTCCGTTTCTTCACTTCCTCCTGCACGTCATCACTGAATTTCTTCACAGCCGGCGTTCCAGGACGCTCGGAATACATGAACATATAGGCGTAATCAAACTTCACCTCGTCCATGAGGGAAAGGGTATCCTGGTGTTCTGCTTCTGTCTCACCGCAAAACCCGGCGATCATATCTGACGAAAGACCGCAATCATCACCCAGGATTTCACGAATGCGATTCACCTTGGCCAGGTACCACTCACGGCTATAGCCCCGGTTCATCCGCTCCAATATGCGGCTGTTACCACTCTGCGCAGGCAGGTGGATGTATTTGCAAATATTCTCATACCGCGCCATGACATGAAGAACGTCATCGGTAATATCCTTGGGGTGTGAGGTTGAAAAACGAATTCGGAGCTCCGGATGTACCTGGGCAACTCGCTCCAGCAATTGTGAAAAGTTAACTACCGCAGAAACTGTTTTGCTTTCGAGCCGGGCTTTGTTGTTTTCCTCCGGGCTCCATTTATAAGAATCTACATTTTGCCCGAGTAGCGTAACTTCCCTATAACCTTGATTAAAGAGTTCTGTTGCTTCCTGTACGATAGTCTCCGGGTCACGGCTACGTTCACGACCCCTGGTAAAGGGTACCACACAAAAGGAGCACATGTTATCGCAACCTCGCATGATGGAAACAAATGCAGTGACACCGTTGCTGTTCAAACGCACCGGACTAATATCTCCGTAAGTCTCCTCACGCGACAAAAACGTATTCACGGCACGCTCACCGTCATCCACCTGTGCGATCAACCGGGGTAAGTCCCGGTACGCATCAGGTCCGGCAACCAGGTCAACGATCTTTTCTTCCTCCAATAGTTTTGACTTCAGGCGCTCGGCCATGCATCCCAGCACACCCACCAGTAACTCAGGCTTTCCTTTCTTCAGGCCGTGGATGTGTGTAAGGCGGTTGCGCACAGTTTGCTCGGCCTTATCACGGATTGAACAGGTATTCAACAATACTACATCTGCTTCTTTAACATCCGAGGTGGTCAAAAAACCATCTTTCTTAAGGATTGAGGCCACAATTTCACTGTCGGAGAAATTCATCTGACAGCCATAACTCTCAATATAGATCTTCCTTCCCTGGCCTGTCGTGGCAGGTGCCGGGGTCGGGTCAGTCTTCAGTTCCTGCAATACTAGCTTCATTTCTTCCCTTGCTCTGTGCAAAATTAATACAATTAAATGGTTCTATGACAAGTTGTCAGATTGTTCACAGTATCGATAATTGTAGTTTTGATAATTAGCAACTTAAAAACCAGTGGTCGATGGCAATTATTAAAACAGTTCGAGGTAAGTCGCCGGTAGTGGGCAGCAATTGCTTCCTGGCGGACAATGCAGTGGTGGTCGGTGAGGTAATCATGGGTGACTCGTGTACGGTCTGGTTTAATGCCGTGGTTCGCGGCGATGTTCATTCCATTACGATCGGCAGCCAAACCAATATTCAGGATGGCGCTATTATTCATTGTACCTATCAGAAAGCTTGTACGGTTATAGGTAACAATGTTTCCATTGCTCATGGTGCGATTGTTCACGGGTGCACCATAGAAGACAATGTTCTGATAGGGATGGGTGCAATCATCATGGACAATGCCGTGATCGGGGAGGGGTCTGTCATCGCGGCTGGCGCGATCGTGCTGTCCGGTACCCGGGTAGAGCCAGGGAGTTTGTATGCTGGCATTCCGGCCCGCCGAATCAAGGATGCAGGTCCCGAAATGGCGGAAGTAATCGCACGTACAGCGCGGAATTATCCCATGTACGCTGAATGGTATTCATAGGAAATTGACGAATCCCGTTATATTTGCGGCCCAAGTCAAAATTACAACATGAAAAATTTACCCCTGATACTCAGTGCAGTGTTGCTGGTAGCGGTTGCCGCCCTGTATTACCTTCATTTTTCCGGACCTTCAGCTAGTCAGCCTGCCTCTGCGACCGCTCCTGGTGATCTGAAAATCGCGTATATCAATTCAGATACCATCCTGAAATATTATGACTATTTCAAGGTGAACAGTGATCGCCTGGAGGCGAAGAGCAAACGCCTTGATCAAGACCTCAAGAGCAGGGCACAAGGCCTGCAAAGCGAATTTGAGTCCTATCAGCGCAATGCAAGCACCCTGACCATTGGACAGGCACGTGCGGTAGAAGAAGACCTGGGTAAAAAACGTCAAAACCTGCAGATGTATCAGGAAAGCCTTAGCCAGGAAATTATGACCGACCAGGATAAATTGCGTGGTGAACTGTACTCAAGGATTACCAAATTCCTGAAGACCTACAGCCAGCAAAAGGGTATTCAGGTTGTTATGAAGTTTGATGCCGCCAGTGATCTCTGGTATGGAGAATCCGCATTGGACATCAGCAAGGACGTGGTAAATGGTTTGAACGAAGAGTACAAACAGGAAAGCACTAAGACCTCCAGGAAGGATTCAACTGCTTCCAAGAAGAAGTAAGCTGAACCTGAACTTATTGGTACAAAGCCGGTCCAAAAGGGCCGGCTTTTTGATTTTTAGGCCAACATCGTAACTTTCACACATGTTTAGCTCCCTCTTCGACTTCCTGAACGTGCGTCAGGAAGAACGGTACCAGGTTATGCTTATGCTCGGTGCCGGATTTTTTATGGGGATTTTCTTCGCGACTTACAGTGTCGTTGCTGAATCTCTTTTCCTCAACACCCTGGGTAACGAACTGGACAAAGCCTTCCTCACCTCGGGTTTTTTGGGTATCGTGGCAACGCTTTTGTTCTCGTATGCGCAAAACAAGGTTAAGTTTTCAAACCTGACTACGTCATCAATTATTGTCATTGTATTGTTGACGGCGCTTTTTTATGTGGGGTATCACTATGGACCTCAGGAATACAAGGAGCCGATTATATTCTTTATGTTTTGTTCGACCGGTCCCATCAATGCGGTACTGCTGTTGAGTTACTGGGGGATATTCGGACGATTATTCAATTTCAAACAGTCCAAGCGTATCATCGGCTGGATCGATACCGGCCAATTGATCGCCGTAATCCTCGCTAACGTGTTGATCCCCTTGACGGCCCGTTTATTCCCCGCTACTGATAACTATTTGATTATCTGCTGCATAGCAATCATTATTTCGGCGGCCCACTTCATTGCCATATCAGTCAGATTCCCCCTGATCAAGAATGATCCGGCTGAGTTTGATGACACCGTGCGCAAGGAGACTAAAATGGTGAAGGTGCTCACGGAACCTTATACCAAGTTGCTTTCAGTCTTTCTTATCATCTCCATGGTGACGTTGATGTTTGCCCAGTTCACATTCCAGGAACTTATCAAAGTACAGTACCCCAATCAGCGCGAATTGACCAACTTTCTTGCGTACTTCAATGCCAGTATTTACGGGTTGAGCTTTATCATGCAGACATTCGTCAATGATCGGGTGGTAAGCAATTATGGAATTCGGATTGCCTTGCTGCTGCTCCCTGTAGTGGTGGGCATATTTGCCTTCAGTGCCAGCATAACCGGTTTGGTGTTTGGCTATACGCCGGAAATGGCACCTACATCATTCATTTATTTCTTCCTGTTGGTTGCGCTGATTCGTCTGTTCAATAGCATGATTCGCGACTCTCTGGAGAATCCAATGTTCAAACTGCTATTCATACCCCTTGATAGCCGCTATCGGTTTGGAATCCAGGCAAAAGTGGAGGGTGTTGTGAATGAATCAGGTCGGTTTACAGCAGGTGTTTTAATTTTTGCCTTGAGTTCGTTGGCCATTTTCAAGATTGTCTGGCTTCCCATTCTCATAACCATATTGTCCATGCTATACCTGATGGTTGTAAAGAACCTCTATGCGGGTTACAAAACAAAAATCAGGTCTAAACTAGAAACCGTGGGTACGAGCATGGAAAAGCTTGAGGTGGGTTTTGGACAAATCACCCAGAAATTAGAGGGGCGTCTCGTCAATGAGTCACCCAGTGTCGCCGTGTTTTCATTCAAGTTGCTGGAGAAGATCAATCCGGCAGGTACAGGTACCTGGGTGAACACGCTCATCAGAAATAATAATGAGGAAACGCGCGATTTCGCTCAGCGAAAGATGAATGAGATGAAAGGGCTTTCGGTTTCTGATCGGTATGTAATCAGATATGACAGGACCAAGTCGGACCTGGCCGGAAAAAACCTGCTCACCAAAAGCGAACTGGAACTCATCATTAATAGCGGAGGAGATATCACCAAGACACGCATCTTGCGCCTGACCAGATCCAATGAAGCAGGCGATCGCCAGTATGCCGCTGAATTATTACTTCATTCCAGCGCAGATGACAACACCTCTTTTCTGATCGAGTTGCTCTCCGACAGTGAACCCATTGTACGTTCAACTGCCATAAAAACTGCGATTAAGAAGAATAGCCCCGAAGTGATACTGGCCTTAATTGAAAACCTGGCCAATCCGTTGTTCAGCAACCAGGCGATGAATGCCTTAACACTGATCGGTGGCAAAGCGCTGTCCCAGTTGGACTCTGCATTTTACCGTTCTGGCCAAAGCACCCAAATTCTGATCCGCCTGGTGCAAATCATCGGTAGAATTGGCGGACAGCGGGCAAAAGACCTGTTGTGGAACAAGATCGATTATCCAGATAAAGTGGTGGTTTCCAGTGTTTTACTTGCCATGGGAGGGGCTGGTTTCAAGGCGGGGATATCACAGATTTCCCGGATCAAGTTTGCCATTGAAAACGATATCGGAGATATCAGTTGGAACCTGTCGGCCATAGCTGAAATCGGTAATGATGGCTTTGCGAAAGAATTGAAAGAGGCTATCCGTGCTGAAATCCGAAACGACATCGATCACGTCTACATGCTAATGGCGATGCTGTATGACACCCGCTCAATTCAATTGGTGAAAGAGAATATTGAAAGCGGTACCGTGGAGGGAACCTCATTTGCCATTGAATTGCTCGACGTGTTCTTATCCGAGCAGTTGAAGGAACGCGTTATTCCGGTGTTGGATGATATCTCTGAACAGGATCGTATCAAGAAACTGGAGATATTCTACCCGCGGATGGATTTGGATGAAAAACTGGTATTGAAATTTCTGATCAACCGCGATTACACCCAGACTAACCGTTGGACAAAAGCTTGTGTGCTCCGGCAGATCGGGTTACTCTCGATTGATGAATTCACGCTCGACCTGATCGCGCAGCTGTTTAACCCGGATCCATTGATTCGTGAAATGGCCGCATGGTCCCTGTATCGGATTGACCCGGAATTGTATGAGTCGAATGTTACTCGCCTCAACTACGATGTCCAGAAGCGTATGCATGCTATCATCAAAGCCCAGGATGACAAAGACCAGATATTACTTTTTGACAAAGTTGTGTTCCTGGGGCAGATGCCAACTTTCTTTGGAATAACTGGGCTAAGCCTTTCGTTTCTGGCAGATATTGCCCAGGAAGTTGTTCTCAAGGAATCGGAGTTCCTCACCCTGGATGAGCGCGCTAATAATTTCTTCTATATCGTATATCAGGGGAGGGTTGACTATTACAACAAGGGCGAATTGGTAGGTGAATTCACTGAAAGTCAGTTCCTTGGCGAGATGTTGGCCCCCCAAGGTTTTGCAAAATCCAATCAGTTGCAGGCACGTGAACGAACCATCCTGCTTAAGATCAATAAGGACCAACTTTACGAATTGCTGGCAGAAAATGTAAAACTGGCAGATAAGGTTTTGGAATATGTCTAAAATGGGCTACTTTTCAAGGTATTTTTTAAACTAGGTTAGCTGTATTGGCCTTTCATGGGGTATTTTTTGAAGTGTAAACAAGAGTAGAGTCAGGTTAATGGTTATTTTCTTACTTTTCTGGTTCATTCTGTAGAATAATGTTGAATTACTCCGTCCAGACGGGTGACTTGGTGGATGAGGCTCATTCACCGGAGGTTGGTTTGAATCCTTTGGGATACAATCCGTTCCCGGGACTGCGTCCATTCAGCATTGAGGAATCCCATCTGTTTTTTGGACGAGAAGGCCAGGTTGATGAAATCCTGGAGAAGCTGTCCATAAACAGGTCTGTGACCATACTTGGATACTCGGGTAGTGGTAAATCCAGCTTATTGTATTGCGGTCTGGTTCCCGTGCTCTATGGCGGGTTTATGACCCAGACAGGTCCGAATTGGCAGGTGATTACTACCCGCCCTGGAAATTCACCCATTCAAAATCTTACCGAGGCTATCCTGCATCAGTTGGAACAAGCTGGTAAGCTTACACCGGAAGATCGACCTATTCAGCATGCCATCATTAAGTCTTTGCTCACCAGCCGTGAGGACGGACTTGTTGAGGTGGCTGAATATATGCAACGGCATAACCAGGAGAACTTGTTTTTGTTGGTAGATCAGTTCGAGGAGTTATTGCGTTTCCGAGAACAAGGAGAAGAAAACATTAACGAATCTATCCAGTTCGTTAACCTGCTTATCCACGCAGTTCATCAAACGCGGTTACCAGTTTTCGTTGCCCTGAGTTTGCGTTCCGATTTTATCGGGGAGTGTTCGGTATTTCATGGACTTACTGAGGTCATCAACACCAGTAATTATCTGGTTCCCCAGATGACCAGGGAACAGAAGCGGAAAGCCATTGAAGGCCCCGTGGCTGTGGGTGGTGGAAAGATCACCAATCGCCTGATAAAGAAGCTATTAAGTGATATAGGAGACCACCAGGATCAGTTGCCAATCATGCAACATGCCTTAATGCGCACCTGGGATTATTGGTCGGCTAACCGGGAACCCGGTGAGGCGATGGACATACGGCACTATAACGCCATCGGTCGGATCAGCCAGGCTCTTTCACTGCACGCCAATGAGGCATATGAAGAGTTAACCAGCAATGAAAAGGAAATTGCAGAAGTGCTCTTCAAGAGCCTTACTGAAAAAAATCAGGAGAATCAGGGCCTTCGCCGCCCTACCAAAATAAAGTTCGTTGCTGAACTTGCCGGTACCACCGAAGAGGAGGTAATTAAGGTTGTTGATTGTTTCCGTCGGACCGGCCGTTCTTTCCTGATGCCGGGAAGCCATGTGACATTGACTGGTGCCTCAACCATTGAACTCTCGCACGAGTCGTTGATGCGTATCTGGACGAGGTTGTTGAACTGGGTAGATGAAGAGTTTGAATCGGCGCAGTTGTATAAGCGGATATCCGAGGCTGCCGCCTTGTACCAGATGGGCAAAGCAGGGCTGTGGAGGCCGCCGGATCTGCAATTGGCGCTTAACTGGCAAAAGAAACAACGTCCTAACCGCCTATGGGCGCAGCGATATGATGTAGCGTTTGAACGTGCCATCGTCTTTTTGGACACAAGCCGGATAACGTATGAGGCCGAACTCAAGAATCAGGAAATGTTGCAACGGAGAATGCTCCGGCGTGCACGCATTACCTCGGTTATCCTGGGTACTGCAGCAGTGATTGCCATCATATTCATGATTTTTGGTTTTACCCAACTCATTGAAGCAGAAACCCAGCGCCGGGAGGCTGAGAAGCAAACAAAAAAGGCAATTGAGAATGAGCAGATTGCTGAAAAGGCAGCTGATGAAGCCAAAAAACAGCGGCAAATCGCAGAAAAGAAGTCAGAAGAATTGAAAAAGGCCAATGAGCAAATCGAAAAGGCCTTGAGAGAAACCCAGATGGCTTATGCAGCAGCTGACCGGAACCTTCAAAAAGCCATCGAACAGGAACAGAAGGCCTTGAATTCAGAAAAGCTGGAGGCGGCGGCAAAAGAGGATGCAATTGCCCAAAGGAATGAGGCTCAGCGTGCACGCGATGATGCCAACAGGTTATTGTATTTGTCGGTGGCTCAGTCGATGGAAGCCAAGGCACCAACGATAGATGACAAAGACTTGTCAGGTTTGCTGGCCCTTCAGGGCTACAAGTACCACTCCACGTATGGTGGTCATAAGTATGATCCTTATGTATATATCGGTCTATATTATTCTATTGCCAAGCTATCCGAGAACCCGAATTACAATCAGATCAAGATACCGGGCAACTTGAAAAACAAGATGTTCGGTTTAGCCGTGTCCAAGAACAGTTCAGCCTTCTACACAACCGGTAACGATGGGCGGATTTTCAAAGGGGATTATCTTAAGAGCACAGCAGATAATCTAATCAGCTACAACCCGTATCCAAATAAGGTACTGGCCCTTAGTCCTGATGAAAAATACCTGATCAACGGAAGTGATTCTTCTTCGATGCAGATCTTCCACCTGGACGAACCGGATACCAAACCTGGAATAATAAAAGGACACCGTGGAGCAATCAAGGATATTCGATTCCTGCCGGATAACAGCGGATTCATCTCGACCGCATCCGATCGAACAGTACGCTTTAATAATGCCGTTACCGGCCAGAGTAAACTCCTCGCGGCACTGCCTTATGAATTGAAATCAATTGATATAAGTCCGGATGGATCGACCCTGGCTGGTGTTGCCGCTTCAGGACAACTTATCATCATGAACCTTCGGGATAATTCTTTTGAACTGAAGGTCGATGAGTCGGTAAATAAGACCCGGGTACTGTCTGTGGCTTTCCATCCGACCCGTCCGGTACTTGCGTATGGAACAGAATTTGTTGACAAGGATGGGAAAGTAAAGGGTTCCTTGAAGCTGTATAATTACGCTACCTCCGAATCGATTAAAGAGTTGCGCGGACACTCCGCGGGTGTATCTGATGTTGAGTTTAGTCCGGATGGACTGCTGCTGGCTAGTGCTGGTCTTGACCATAAATTGCAGATGTGGGTTGTTGATCATGAGCAGGAAGACTTACCTGTCGTGATGGATAACAATGGCGGAAGCATCTGGAAACTCTCATTCACCAATAATTCAGACTACCTGCTGGCATCTTGTAACAATGGAGAAATCAGGGTGTGGCCTACCGATCCTAAAATGGTGGCCGATCAAATCTGTCCGAAGTTGTCGAGAAATATGACCCAGGAAGAATGGGAGATATATGTGAGAAACAATATCGGCTACGAGGCTACCTGTAAGAACCTGTTAATTAAGGACTTTTAATGGTATTCAGGCTTCGATATCTCCTGGCAGGCGTAATCTTGGTTTCCTGCTCACTGTCGGTGCGAGGTCAGGCAGGTGATTGTGATCAAACCCTTAGCCATGCTGAAACCGAATTCACAGCTGGGCATTTCTACGCTATTCCAGCATTGCTTCAAAAGTGTCTCAGTGATGGACTATCCAGGGAACAGAGCATTCGTGCTTATTTACTGTTGTGCCAGGTCTATTTAATTATCGATGACCCGATCGCAGCAGAAGATAGCTATCTGAAATTACTCGATGCTGATCCGGAATATGTCACCGATGAGCAAAAGGACCCCATTGATGTAGTTTACCTCAGTAAGAAGTTTACCGCAACCCCCATTTTCACGCCACATTTTCGCATTGGATTAAACTCCTCCGTTTACCGGAATATCTATTCCATGAGTACGAATCCATACCCCGTGGATATTCATAATTTTCTTCGGGTCAATGTGCAGGCAGGTGCAGGCCTCGATTGGAACATCAACGATAACCTGAGTGTAGGTATTGAAGCCAACTTTGGTACAAGGGCATTTCGAAGAGAAATCGATGGGTTGGCTGGAAACAATCTGCAGACCCATTTGTCATCTCAACTCTGGGGTGACCTTCCACTTTACTTGAAGTACTCAGCAAGTCAGGGAAATATAAGACCATTTGGTTACGCAGGCCTGGCTTTGAATTATTTGATTAGTTCGAAAAGTACATTTACCTACAAAGATGTGAAACCGGATTTATCGCAAATCCTGGCAGAAGGTCCCAGTGAAAACGTTACTTATCAAAACAACCGGCTCAATCGCTCTTTTGTAATAGGTGGAGGTATCAAATACAAAGTGGGCAAGGACTTCATCTATGTTGACTTAAGGTATATGGGTGCTTTGAGTAATCTGACAACCGTCAATAAACTGTATTACGGCGATCCGGCTAATGCCCCGAACAATGGTGTTGGTAATCCCAATCTGTTTATTGCCAGTAATGTGACAAAGTATGTTTTTGTGTCTGACTTGTTCAGGTTGGATAATGTATCTCTGTCGTTTGGATTTATCCACCCGATTTATGACCCGCGCCGGATCAAGAAAGCAAGGACCAAAAGTGTATCACGTAAGATTCAAAGGGAAGAAGGAGGGAAGACTAAATGAGACTACGGGGTATCATACTATTCCTGAGTTTATCGGCATTGGGCCTGTCATCTTGCGATAATACGTCTACAATTGAGGACCCCAGCAACTCTTTTTTTATCAAATTTTATGGCGCTGATGGTGATCAAACCGGAAATGACCTCGTCGTCCTGCCTGACGGTACCATCATGATGTTCGGGACCACCAGGCCAACCGGGAAGAAAAGTCAATGGTACCTGGTCAAGTTGGATGCCAATGGCCACGTCCTGAAGGAAATGACCTTTGGAGGACTATATGATGAAGAGGCACGGGATATTGAACTTACTGCCGATGGTCGCATCGTGGTTGTTGGTAATTCGTACACGGCCAATGGAGACAGGGATATCTTGCTGATGACGCTAACATTGGATGGGGCTAAAATAGACAGTACCCTCGTTGGTTATAAGAACAAAGCAAATCAGGCCACAGATGAAGATGCGCTTTCGGTTTCATTGACCAATGATGGATTTATCGTCTCGGGATCAACCAGCAATACTGACCTCAAGCCAACAGGGAGTACACCCCTGAATGATACCCGTGATGCATTGCATGCCCGGTTTTTCAACGACCTGACTGTTTATCCGCCAACCTGGACATTGACGCAGGGGCCAGGTACACTGGATGTCGCTGTCAAAGTGATTCAGGTTAACAATTCACAATTCTATTTATTTGGTTATTCAAATAGCCTGGTCCCTGGTCACCCGACCAATGATATTAACTACTGGGTATTTCCGCTCGGACCCAATGGGGACGCCAATAACCAGGTACTTTTCATCGGGAATCCCAATACCGATGAGTTACTTAGCAGCGTTGCCATTGCACCCGCCCAAACAGGTGGTGGCTATATCCTTTCTGGAATAACATACACCACCCCGGGGACTACCAACGCTGGCGATGTCTATATTGCCAGACTTCGTAATTCACTCGTCTTTAATGCATTAGACAATCAAACCAGCCCCAAGTCGCTTTCTCTGAACCTGGGGAATGGGTTGCCAAATAACACATCCTCGTATGCGTCCCGGCAATCAGGCTTTTATGTGCTCACTGATGAGCGAAGTTTTAACGACAACCAGAATTGGCTTCTGACCAAATGGAATACCGATGTTACCACCGCCTTTCAACCCATCGTATTCGGAGGTGAAGGATTGGATGATTGCGGTAAGGTCGAGGAGCTGCCTGACGGACGGTTATTGATCCTGGGAACAATGCGGACTGGCAAGCCCGATGCAGGTGAAATGAAAATGACCCTGATTAAGGTTAATTCTGATGGTAAACTGGCCAAATAGGTTGAATAAACCGCTTTTTTTGGGTTACTTTTGCAGTAATTGTGTTATTCAACTTGCGTTAGAATTATCCTGCCTGCATGCCTGATTTTTACAGAGTCAAATACCTTTTTTCCAGTAACCTGACGGGAATTCTCCTCGCCGTTTTTACCCTTCTATCCCTTTCTGCTGCGGGCCAAACGCTAGTTGCCCCGGCCAATCCCACCAATAACCTGTGTATCGGCGTTCAGCAAACCCTGAGTGACATTCAGATTGCTGAAACTTCGGTAGGAGATTTTGGCGCAAGTGGATCCAACATGACTTTTGTGCTGGTTCCTCCTGCCAATTTTCAATTCGTGCCCGGTTCTGGAGGTGCAGTAAGCACGGCCAATGAACTGACCATAGTTTCATACACAGCTCTGGCAGTTAGCACAACAGTTACGGTAGCTAATCCAACGGCGTCTGCATTGGATATCATTACAATCAGTGGTCTGCAAATTGAGGCGATCGCGCCTGCCTCATCGGGTAACATTTTGCGACCAGCCGGTGCTGCCGGTGGTACCCTGGTGGTCGCCGGACAGGCAAATAGCGGTTCAGGAACAAGTTATGGTTTTGTTTCAAGCATCGAACAACCGGCCATTGTCTCAAGTCCTTCAAGTGCAGTGCGTTGTGCGGGGACATCCGTTTCATTCACGGGCTCGGCATCTGGTGCTGGCATTACTTACCAATGGGAAGAAGACCAGGGATCTGGTTTTTCAAGCGTCACCAATGGCGGACAATATTCTGGCGCTACTACCGGCACACTAACCATTTCTGCATTAACGACCGCTCAAACAGGATATGTATATCGATTAGTGGCTTCAGGGACCTGTGCACCGCCAGCCACAAGTGCTACTGCAACACTCACCGTAAATGCTAATCCAACCGCCGGTCTTAGCAGCGATGCCCCTTCAAATACAATCTGTGCAGGTACAACGGTGACATTCACAGCTAGCGGAGGATCTAATTATCAGTTTTTTCTGGATGGTATTAGTGTACAAAACAGTGCTTCGGCAACTTATGTAAACGCTGCTTTAACCAATGGACAAACAGTTACCGTTACCGTTACGAACGCGGCAGGATGCACTGCTTCTAGTTCGGGAATTGCAACGACGGTAAACCCTGTTCCTGTCGCCAGTCTTGTCAGTAGTGATGCTGATAACATTATTTGCTCAGGGACATCGGTAGTATTTACGGCCACACCTGCCGCAACCAACTACGAATTCAAAAAGAATGGGGTAACAGTTCAGAACAGTGCCTCATCGACCTACACAGATGCTGCACTAATTAACGGCGATGTGCTACAGGTGTTAGTGACTTCGGCAGCAGGCTGTATCGGAACCAGTGGAACCATCACGACAACCGTTAATCCGAATCCGGTTCTGAGTTCAACCCTGACTCCGGCGGATATTTGCAGTGGCACCTTGTTTAGCTACTCAGCAACGAGCGCTACTGGAGGTGCTACTTTTCTCTGGACTCGGTCGGCCGTTCTAGGTATTGCCGAGGGCGCATCTTCAGCCGCCAGCGCAAATATTTCTGAGACCCTGACCAATACTACGGCGCTTCCCGTGTCCGTAGTGTATCGGTTTATTACTTCAGCCAGCAGTTGCAGTACTGCCGAAAATGTTACCGTAGTCGTTAACCCGACCCCCTCGTTGTCCAGCGGATTATCACCAGCTGCAGTTTGCAGTGGTTCAGCCTTCAACTACTCGGCAACCAGTGTTACCCCGGGTGCGACTTTCTCCTGGAACCGTGCAACCATAGCCGGAATTACGCCAGTAGGACCCACCAGTGGAACTAACACCATTGCCGAGACCCTTAGCAATAGTACTGCGGCACCCATTGCAGTTACCTATGCATTTACCACATCTGCGAATGGTTGTAGTCAGGTTCAGAATGTAGTGGTAAATGTAAACCCTCAGCCTGCGTTATCCAGCTCACTTTCTCCAACGGGTATTTGTAGTGGAACATCTTTTAGCTACGCGCCAACCAGTGCCACAGCAGGTACAACGTTTGCATGGACGCGCGCTGTTGTTGGTGGTATTAGTCAGGGTGCTGGTAGTGGCACTGGAGCGATCAGTGAAGTACTCACCAACACGACTACTGCTCCGGTCAATGTGACTTACATTTATACCTTAACCGCCAACGGATGCACCAATCCGTCGACATTTAGTGTCGTTGTTCCCGTCAACCCGACACCGCAATTGAGCAGTGCCTTAAGCGCTGCCTTGTGCAATGGAAGTGCTTTTTCATATACGGCCACCAGTGCAACAGCCGGAGCATCTTTTTCCTGGACACGCGCTGTAGTTGGTGGCATTAGCAACAGTGCAGGCAGTGGATTATTACCAACGATAAATGAGACGCTGAACAACATAACGACGTCACCTATTTCGGTGACGTATGCATTTGTTGTGAGCGCGAATGGTTGTAACAATGCGCAGAATGTTGTAGTCTCGGTCAATCCGATCCCGGTGCTGAGTAGTACACTGTCGCCGGCAGCAATTTGTTCAGGTTCAACCTTTAACTATACCGGCACATCCGCAACACCCGCTGCGACCCTTAGTTGGTCCAGGGCAACGGTAGCTGGAATCACACCGATCGGACCAACGAGTGGATTTACGTCAATTTCTGAAGCATTAACAAATACAACGGCTTCGCCAATTGTTGTGACGTATGCATTTGTCACGAGTGCCAATGGATGCAACTCGGGCCAGAATGTTCTGGTGACAGTACAGCCTGATCCGGTGCTAACCAGTACCTTAACACCAGCGGCAATCTGCAGTGGTACTTTGTTTGCTTATACACCAACCAGTTCAACTGCCGGAGCCACCTTCGCATGGTCCCGATCAGTTGTTGCAGGGATTTCTCAAGGTGCTGCCTCGGGCACCGGAGCGGTGAGTGAGATATTGACGAACACCACGGCTTCACCGGTAAGTGTCACGTACGTTTATAGTGTGTCAGCTAATGGTTGTTCCAACCCTACCACTGCTAATGTTGTAGTGGTTGTTAACCCAACGCCTGCATTGAGCAGTAGTCTGGCAGTTTCTACCTGTAGTGCAACGACATTTAATTATGCAGCAACCAGCGGTACAGCCGGAGTTTCCTTCTCTTGGTCCCGCGCTGTTGTAGCTGGAATTTCAGAGGCAGCCTCAAGTGGTTTGACAGGGACTATTGCTGAAACGCTGACAAACCTGACCAATACGCCACTGGTAGTTGCTTATTCTTTTGTCATCAGTGCGAATGGTTGTAATAATGCTGAAAATGTGTTGGTGACGGTTAACCCGACGCCGGTACTTTCCAGTACTACGTCTCCTGCTGCTATTTGTAGTGGTGCGACTTTTTCATACACGGCTACAAGTGCCGTAGGCGGTGTATCATATTCATGGACCCGGAGTGCAGTTGCTGGAATATCTGAAGCGGGAAGCAGCGGATTGGTTGCCGGTATTAATGAGACGCTAACCAACACAACTTCTTCACCCGTAGTAGTGACCTATGCTTTTGTTCTCTCTGCTAACGGATGTGCTAATGGTCAGAATGTTACGGTTACGGTTCAGCCTGTTCCGGTAGTGAATGTTGTATCGAACCAGACCTTGTGCAATGGGGCATCGACGACGGCCGTAAGTTTTAGCGGCGTTGCCACGCAGTACAACTGGACCAACGATACGCCGTCGATAGGCCTTGCGGCGAGTGGAGTAGGTAACATCCCTTCATTTACCTCATTGAACCCGACAACGAATCCGGTAACGGCCACGATCACGATCACGCCGGTGTACAATGGCTGCACGGGCACAACGAAGAGCTTTACGATCACGGTAGATCCCACACCGGTATTGACCAGTACGTTGACGCCATCGGCGATCTGCAGCGGCACGAGCTTCAGTTATACGCCCACGAGTGCGACAG